>CAIOSO010000144.1 GCA_903860985.1 uncultured Flavobacteriales bacterium | reverse complement strand
TTCGCAGACGAATTCGAAGAACTTTCCAACCTGCGCAATCAACTTATGAAAGAACAGCGCTTCAAAGAAGCAAATGAATTGTTGGAGCAGCGGATAATGATTGGGAAGTTTTTGAGTGGGGCGAAGCGGTGATGATTGTTGATTGTTTGGAATGTAAGTATATTACATAAGTCCTTGACTTCTATAATGTCTGTTAGAAGTTTGGTCTTTTGAAATTGATTTTTTATTCTTGACTTTTATCGCATGTGCCTTGATGGTTAATTCAGCCAAATTTTATTCTTTCACTATTTCATTCAGATACAATGACATGTGCTGTATTCATTCAGTTAGAAGGATTGAACGATTCGGTTCAAGTGATTAAAGGCATAGTAGGATGTACTTGAAATCCAAGAATTCATATATCATAAACCTATTTGGAAACGCCATTCAAATTTGGGACCTTGATTTACCGCAGGAAATTATGTTGAAATTGGCAGCACATCAAACTAAATTCAATTTAACCTGGGAAGAAGTGGTTTTCAATTTGGAAATCGTCGAAAAGTTAGGTTATCAAAACTGGACGGACTTTGCAAAACCAATAACGCCCATTCGATTGGTCTTGGATGCAAACGCTCGCATGGAGTTGCGAAAAAAAGGAAGAATGGTCGAGTTGATTTCAGCAATGGAACTTTGTTCCCCGAGTTCCTTGTTCTCCAGATACGAGGTGAGCGATGGTGTCGTTTGTTTTAAAGAACCAAAACAACTACGTTTTATCATTCGCTACAAAGGAATGGTATCGAAATTCGCTTTCGAAGATGATGCCTTTCGAATGGATAAACTGGAATTCAGATTGGATCGATATAACTGTAAAAATGAGACCACGTTAAGCGCCATCTCACTGAATGGACTTCCCTTAAGTTCATTACAAGATGACCTATTGCATGTACGCGGGGAAATGTTACAAGTGAACATCGTCTAACAAATGTGAACTTTTCACTAGTTGAAGTTTCATGATAATTTAACCACTTATTTCTTTTCAAACCAACTGATGATTTGATCTGTTTTGTAATAAGAACCGTGTTCATCGTGGTAGGTAAACCGCTCTTCAAATTCAACGAACGAGATACCCTCCGCGGTGGCTTTCATGGAGTATCGTGCGCCGACGTTATCATTTTTGTTGGTTTTGTAAATGTTGCTAAACAAGTCATGCGCTTCCTTGATTTGTCCTGCTTCCCACAATTTATCAGCCTTGCGCATAAGCCCTCTAATCAATGGTCGATTTTCGTGAAAGCCCCAAACAACATTTTTGCGAAAGATGTCATCTTTCTGCGCAACGAATTCACAAGCCGTAATTTTTCTTTGTTCAAGGTTGTTTTTGAGTTCGTCAATTTCCTGAGTTACTTTCAAGCGGTTTAACATGCCCAGTGTATACTCATACAGAAGAATGAAGTTAGGTGCTCTTAAACTTAGTCCGAGTAGGTAATTCAATGCGAAATTAAATTCTTTTTCGTCTTGTATGCCCTCAGGCATAAAGTCATAATTGACCATCATTTCATTGAACGCTTGATAGTTTGCTTGATCAATATAATCGGATTCTTGATGGAAGTATTCTTTCATTACTTTAGTATTTTTCGATGTTCAGCAGATTTGTATCACGAAAATAAAAAAAATCCTTTTAATCTGCTAATTGAAAACCATAAGCATCCAATACATGTAATAGTTCCTCATAACTCTTCTCGCCAAAATATTTCATTTTAAAAAGATCTTCTGAACGAACATGTTTGAAGTCACTCAAATATTCGAAATCATTTTGACGCAAGACATTTTTAAGCCTTTCTGGCAATCCAATTTTTCTGATATCATAATTACCTTCCTCATCATAAATAATGACTACTGGTTTGGGTTTTACATTCAGTCTTGAAATGAATTTTACCATTACTTCCCTGAAACTTATACTTTGGTTGGCCACTTCAAACAACTCATTATTGGTCATTTTCTCAAGTTCAGACCGAGAAGGATACTGGTTTTGCTGATGTGATGTTTTGTCAATTTCCATTGCGATAAGTTTAAAATTTTCGCAAATGTATAAGATTGAAAACAGTTTATAATGAGTATTTGCACTAGAGAAAAATAGTATTCATACCCAAATGTTTGATTTTTCTTTACTGCGTCTAAAATCTGGTGAAATCTGGCCTTTTCATTTCTAGAATAAGTTCTAACAAAAATAGAAAATGTTCTATTCGTTAAAATTGGGCGCTTGAAATTCAACAAACGTAATGGAGTAAAAAATCACCCAAAGTCATTAAAAGAAAAACCGACCTAAAAAGTCGGTTTTTCTTGTTTAGCGAACTTGGCTTTCATGATGTTGACTTGCCGATTTTGATTCGCAACATAAATCGCTCCTCCAACCACCACCGCAGTAAAGACAATCATCAAGATGAGCATGTCGTTACTTAGTTTGGCGTTTTCGGATTGCAAGAGACTAAAATCAGAGCCGGGGGAGAGCACATCGAATGTGCCTATTTCTGGGAAACTATTCATTGGTTATTTTTTTAAGTGTTAAATAATTGTTGTCCTCCTTATCAGTGATAATCATGACATCGTGTAGAGTAGGGTGCTGCTTACCTTCAAAAGGTGTATAATTAGAAATAAGTCCTAATTCTGCGCCGGCTCCTCTGAGGAATTCTCGTGATAATCGCATTTGGGATTTTTTACCCATAATTTTTTTGTAAATATCATGGGTTTTTCTGTGTCTGGATTCCATTTCATTCAAACTTCGATACTTTTCGTTTTGAACTAAATTGTTGTGATCCTTTTGATGTTTTAAATTGAGAAACTCCTTATTTGTTTTCCTCGTTTGGAACATTTCTCCGCAGCCACACTTACATTCGAGTGTATTCATTTCTCTGTAACTCATACTTGCGGATTTAAAGGTTCTTGAATCGTTCGGGGTCACGTTGTCGTCGTTTGACCAACTCAACAATTTGATCCTTGTAGAAATACACACGCGAAGCAATTTTCACATGAGGAGGGAGGATTTGGAACCGCCGCCATTTGTCAATGGTGGTAGTAGACACTCCGAAGCGTTTCGCCACTTCTAAGCGGCTATACAATGCGGCGGGATCTGTTTCCACATTTGCCTGTGGCATCACAGGCGTTAACTTCTCATCGAGGACTTCTGCGATGAGTCTCCGAAGTTCGGAGGTGGTCAAGGTGACCAGTAGATTTTGATTATTCATATTTATTTCATTTTAGACTACGAAATAAATACATGAAATTTCCAAGAGCAATTTACATGACGGTTATTTGACGGTCATTTGACGGTGGGTTTATAGATGATGCGGATACCATCACTAGGGGTTTCTCTTCCTGCAAGTAGTTGTGTACAATAGGTTGGTGATACTCCTTTGGCTTTGCCTCTTTGGTCAAAAAGAAAATTGGTACAGATCCATTCGTTTATGAGCTTTTTGTTTGAGGTAATGTTAAGAACACCCCCATCTTTTATTTGCTTGATGACATCACAAAAGACATTGGCTTTTAGTTTTAGAGTGATTTTTTCTGGGTCTTTTAAGAAGTATCCTTGCATTATTGTTATGAATAGAGCACGTTGTTCTTGATTTTCAAGATAATCCACAAATGTAGATTTCAAATATTCTTGGACTTCAGAAATATAAAACAGTGATTTTAATTTTGATCCGTTCATT
>CAIOSO010000143.1 GCA_903860985.1 uncultured Flavobacteriales bacterium | reverse complement strand
TTGGGACAGATTTAATACCCTGAAATTTCTGAGATAAAAAAAAGTCCCAACGTTGCTGTCGGGACTCTAATTTTTTTCGGAGAAATTACTTATCTCAATTTTCCTCTGTGGTTCATTTTTTTGTAGTAGAGTAGGGACTTGAAGTACACTTCCACAGCTCCTACGCTGCTAGTTGCTTGACTCAATTTAGAGTAATTCGCATCAAATGCTACTCCAAATTTAATGGCTTTGATTTTCATTCCAAATGTCGCTACCACTGCATCGTTGTGACGGTAGTAAACACCATAAGTCACACTGTTCGATTTGTTGATGTTTGTAATTTCAGATCCTTCTTTAATCGTATGCTCAAATGAAACACCTGCTGTAAAGTTGTATGAAGGTCCAGTACGGAAGTAAATCATGCTCGGTTGAACACGGAAGTCACGACGTTTGGTCGTTAAATCCGCTCCTGCTTGAACCACCATGTTCATGTACATTTTGTCTCCACCGAATGAAAACGCAATTTTTTGACGTGTCAAGTGATTTAAAGCGTATCCTGCATAGAACGAAGATTTGTTTCTTGTAGCATGTTGGTAGTATAAACCCGTTCCTAAATCAATGGTAGCGTATGAACTATTTAAACTCAACTCTGTACTACTTGGCGTGGAGAAGAAACTTAGTCCGTTCCATTCATTTTCCCATGTTTGACTAGCACGATTCACACTTTGCTGATAAAAACCTGGTGTAAGTCCAACAGAGAATTTGTTGTTGCGATCTAAAGCAATCGTATAGTTAAAGGGAATGGACACACTAGTAGTCATTAAACTCGCATCCCCCGTTTGGTCATTCACCGCAGAGATTCCAACGCCAAAGCTGTTTCTACTCATCGCACCATCGCGGATTTTAAATTCAGCATTCAAGGTGTTGGTGCGCATTCCAGCATTCGGAACGGTCAACCATTGAGAACGGTAATTCGTGAAGATGCTATAGTCTTCAGCTCCGGTAGCTACTGCTGCTGGATTATACAAGACTTGCGATTGGTACCAAGCGCTGATGTTTTTATCTTGTTGAGCTTTTGCTTGCAAAAAGCACAAAACTGTTGCCGAAAAAAGGATTATTTTTTTCATAGGTATTATCTAAATAAAGTAACGTTTCCAGAACGATCACCTGAGCGACCATCAATGGTACGGAAGTTCATAATGTAAGTATAGGTTGCTGGATTCAAAGGTTTTCCTTTAAATGTTCCATCCCAGCCTTCACTCGGATTCGTGGTCCTAAAAACCATTTGTCCATAACGGTTGAAAATGCGCATGTCGATTTCAGCAATCGCTCCACCTTCTTCGAAACCGTTGTTGGCATTGTTGCTGAAGTTTTGATCTTTATCTACATTCGTCAACACACGGAAGAAATCATTTTCTCCATCACCATTTGGCGAGAAAGAGTTCGGAAGTACAATTAAAACTTGTGAGGCAAAATTTACTGTTACCAGCACGGTATCAGAAACAGAGCAGCCGTTTAGGGTGTAAGTGGCAACGTAATTTGTCGTGAAGAATGGATTCACAGTCAGTGAGTCACCTGCAATACAAGGTGCACATCCCAAAATGCTATCAGAAGTTACTCCACTTGGATACCAATATAGGTTACCTCCTGCTGGAGTTCCTTCGGCAAACAAGTACGCATTTTGATACATGTTTATCGTCGTGTCGTTGATGACTACGTAAGCACCTGCCGTGGTATCGGAAAGTGTTAAATTCATCGTTGGTGTGGTGTTGACCGTCACAAACTGCGTCAATGTACTGGTTACTCCTTGTAAATTCGTAACAACTAATGTGATCGCGTAAGGTGTTGACCCACTTGTGATTGGAAAACAAATCGGACCTGGATTTTGACCAATAAAAGTAGCAGGAGTTGCTCCTTGAAAGGACCATGCATAAATTAAGTCGCCACCCGTAGAGTTATTGGTTACATAGATGCAGTCGCCTTCACAAAGGATTAAATCTTGATCTGAAATGGTGAAGTTTGCACTAGGTGCTTGAGCAAAGATCAATTGCGTAAAGCACAGTGATACAATGAGGAAAAGTGATTTCATATAGCTTGAACTAGTTTATTCGTAATACGAAAGTAAGCAAAAAAGTTTCAATACAACAAAGATTTACCGACTTGCCTGCATCAAAGTGCGTACTTCGTTCATTTCTTGGACATCGTGAACTCGAAAAACATGGGCGTTTTTTGCATACAAAAGGGTATTTAAAATACTGGTTCCGTTCAAGGCATGTTCCGTATCAACAGCAAGCAACTCACGGATCATGGACTTCCTGGAAATCCCCACCAATATGGGTTTTTCAAAGATGTGCAGCATGTCAAACGATTGAATGAGTGCATAATTTTCTTCAAGGGATTTTCCAAATCCAAATCCAGGATCGAGGATAATATTGAGGACTCCCATTTTTTCCAAAGCGGAAATTTTTTCTGCAAAATAGCGGAGAACATCCAACATGAAATTTTCTGTCACCACTGATTCACTTTTATTGGATTTACTTCCACGGTGATAGGTAAGAATGTATGGCGCTTCGTGCTTAGCAACTGTGTCCCACAACTTTGGATCGAATTGTCCACCAGAAATGTCATTGACGAGATCTACGCCATTGGATAAAGCAAATTCAGCCACTTCAGCATAAAAGGTATCAATGGACATGAGCACATCTGGGAATTGCTTGCGAATGAAAGGAATCACTTCCTTCAGACGAACTAATTCTTCTTCAGCACTTGGTGTTTCGGCTCCTGGACGCGTACTGCTTGCGCCGATGTCGATGATGTCCGCACCTGCTTTAATCATGCTCTCCACTGTTGAAATCAAGTCCTTATCATGGGATATTCGACTTTTTTCATAGAAGGAATCTGGTGTCATATTCAGAATTCCCATTATCTTTGGGCTGCTGAAATCGTGCAATTGTCCTTTTATGCGAATAAAGCGACTGATGCGAAAAGAAGTGTTTGATGTCATACTGAATACATGGAAAAAACTACACGTGAATACACAAATGTAATGAATGTTTGCCGAGAGATCTTTGAAAAAAAATCACTCGACTATGGACCTTCTTGGCGAATTCTGCGTCCAAGTTCACTTACGGATCAAATATTCATCAAAGCACAACGCATTCGCACAATTCAAGAAACCGGAGAGAACAAGGTGGGAGAATCCTTTGAGGATGCCTTCATGGCCATTGTCAATTACTGCATCATGGCAATCATTCAAATTCGACATGAAGCAAAAATCAACGACGACATGTCGATTGAACAAGCATTTGTCGCCTACAAAGCAATCGAAAAAGAAGCCTTCGAATTGATGGAGAAAAAAAACCATGATTATGGAGAAGCTTGGCGAGATATGCGCGTTAGTTCCTTGACGGATTTAATCCTTACCAAAGTTTTGCGCATTAAGCAAATCGAAGATAATGCTGGATTAACGCTTGTTTCAGAGGGAATTGAAGGAAACTATTTCGATATGTTGAATTACAGTGTCTTTGCCTTGATTCACCTACAGTAGTTTGTTAAGAGGCTGTTAAATCTATCATTCAGATAAAATCTTCTCTTACATTTACCTAAACCTTTGCCATGAAAGATTCGCTTCACATCAGTTCTTGGTCCATTCGCGGCATTGTCGCTGGTCTATTCCTTATCTCCGCTATTGGAA
>CAIOSO010000142.1 GCA_903860985.1 uncultured Flavobacteriales bacterium | reverse complement strand
CTTCCATTCGTCTCGCATCCAATAACGGTATGATGTTTTGATTACTTGGCGGAACCAATTCCATTAACGCAGAAAGGCTATCGACAGAAATCAACGGAATGTTTAATGCAAAACACAATCCTTTTGCGGTGGATAATCCAATTCGAAGTCCAGTGTAAGATCCTGGACCACTCGAAATACTGATGGCACACAAATCAGAAAGTGTTACTTTTCCTTCGAATAATACCTCCTCGATGTACAAGGTCAACGCTTCACTGTGAATGAAACCATCCGAGATTGATTCTTTACATGCGATGAATTCTCCGCAATTTGAAAGTGCAACGCTACAAATTTTCGTGGCAGTTTCTAGGTGAAGGATGTATTTATTCATCCCCAAGTTCAAATTTGAATCCAACGCCATGTACATTCGTGATTTGAATGCTAGGATCTTCTTTGAGGTATTTCCTCAGTTTGGTAATAAACACATCTAAACTTCTACCGACGAAATAATCATCTTGACCCCAAACGGTGTTTAAAATAATGTCACGTGCCAACAATTGATTTTTAAATCGAAATAAAGTCCGCAAAATCATGGCTTCTTTCTTGGTCAAAGTTTGTTTTGTGGTAGGGGAAATTAGGGTGAAATTTTCGGTATCGAAAGAAAAGATACCTAGCTTAACAATTTTCTCTTCTGGCTGAAGCACTTGAACTTTCACACGTTTTAGTAATGCACGAATGCGTAATTGTAATTCTTCGACACTGAAAGGTTTTGTCAGGTAATCATCCCCACCAGCATTAAATCCCTCAATCTTATCTTCCGTCATGGATTTTGCAGAAAGAAAAAGAATGGGAATGTCTGAATTCACTTTTCGAATATCTCTAGCCAAGGTAAATCCGTCTTTAATCGGCAACATCACATCGAAGATACACAGGTGATAAGGTTCGTCATTGAATCTTCGCAATCCTTCAGAACCGTTTTCACAAAGTGTAACGGCATAACCATCTGAACGCAATTGGTCGGAAATAACGATTCCAAGGTTGATGTCGTCTTCTACAATGAGGATTTTTATTTTCATGGAAACGTCTTAAAAAGCCAAGAGCCTTGGAAATAACCAAAGCTCTCAACTATTAACCTAAACCTACTACTAGTTCATGCAAAGATAACCGAATTTTACCTTCTTGGTTACATAACATATGTTAAATTTTTCCTAATTAATGAAAACTCGATGCTTTTGCTGTGTAAATACTTCATGTGATAGTTGTATCTTTGAAGAATAAACTTGAACACATGGCTTTTATTTTCATAGTTGACGACGAGGAGGACATTCGAGAATTGTTGAAATACAATTTGGTTCAGGATGGACATAGAGTTTCTACTTTTGAAAACGGCAGTCTTTGTTTGAGTGCTGTTAAATTAGAAAAGCCAGACCTCATTTTACTCGATGTAATGATGCCTGCAATGGATGGTATTGAGGTATGTGAAGCAGTGAAAAACAATCCAGAAAACGAAGATATTATCATTTGCTTTTTAACGGCAAGAAGTGAAGATTACAGTCAGATTGCCGGACTTGAAGCAGGTGGAGATGATTACATTTCCAAACCGATTAAACCAAAAGTTTTACTGAGTAGAATTCATGCCTTGTTGCGCCGAAAGTCTAAAACAGATGTGAAAGAGGCTATTTCTCAAGAATTGAAAATCAATCGCGACCGATACCTTGTGGAAAAAGATGGAATGGAAATTCAATTACCGCGTAAGGAATTTGAACTATTGGCATTATTGACTTCAAGACCTGATTTTGTGTTTAAACGCGAAGTTATTTTAGAGCAGGTTTGGGGTACGGAAGTCGTAGTGGGCGATCGTACTATTGATGTGCATATCCGTAAATTGCGCGAAAAAATTGGAGAACATTGCATATCTACCGTTAAAGGAATTGGGTATAAATTCAATCGATAGTTTGGTTCAATCTTTGTTAGCATTTGTTAAAAAATTCAATCCATGAAAACACTTTACTTTCTTGTTGCTTTTTTCGTAGTTCAATCGATTCACGCACAGAGCTTTGAAGATCAATTTAAGCCAGTACGCGAAAAATTAGAACGTTGGGATCCCATACGAGGAATTTGGTTGGCCTTATCTATGCTCGCACTTTCAGATCATAAAAATGTCCCAGACCGAACTTTTCCTGAGGATTTCACTCCATATGAAATGTTGACCATGGTTCCACTGTCCGAGCGCAGAGAAATAGAAAGCATGATCCAGCAAAATCGCTCCCCAAATGGATCTTTTGTTAACAGCCAATGGGAAACAGTGAATTTGATTGTCGCTCATTCGATGTGCAATCAGATTATTGGACGAAGCTTTGGAGATCCTCACTTAAAGTCTTTTGATCAAGCGACTTATTCCTTTCAAACTGTGGGTGAATTTGTTTTATCAAAATCAGATAAAACGTCGTTTGAAGTCCAAACTCGTCAACAAGCACAATCTGACAATTTTTCCTTAAATGCTGCTGTGGCGATGAATGTTGCCGGAGATCGCGTTTGCTATTATGCTAGTACGAAACCAGACCAGATGAATGGAAATTTGCGTTTAAATGGAATGCCCATTCAACTGCAAGGAAGAACGTATTTCCTCCCGAATGGTGGTGTGGTTCGATTTGAAGGGAGAAATTACACCATTGCTTGGCCGACAGGTGAAATGGTTATTCTTGATGTTCGATCCTCAGGTGGATTTGGTTTTGTCAATACAACAGTACATGTTTTTGAGTGTGATCGATCAACCTTTCAGGGATTAATGGGAAATGCAAATGGCATTGCGGAGGATGATTTCCAAGGACGAAATATCGATCGTCCACGCCCAAGCTACATGGCTTTTTCAACGTTTGGGAATTCATCCTTACAACAAGCCTCTGCATTCGCGGAAAAAGAGTATTTATCTTTTCTTGCGAAGGATTTCGCTGAGGATTGGAGGGTAACAAGCCAGACAAGCTTATTTGATTATGCTCCGGGAACAAACACCGAGTTTTATACTGACCGACGTTTTCCAATGGTTCATTTAACGGTGGCTGATTTGAATCAAACACAGCGTGATAATGCTCGAGCACGTTGTCAAGGGATGGGAATTCCTGCAGATGAAATGGGCGGATGTATTTTTGATCAAGGATATTTGAATATTCCTCCTAATCAAGTTCCTTTACCGTCCAAACCTAATCCCACTGAAACTGTTCTAGGAACGATCAATCGTCCGGCTTTACATACCAATCAACTTGTTTTCCCAGAAGAAAATTTAGCCCCAAATGGCAACAATCCACTTCCAATGGAGCAGCAAAAACCAACGATGAACAGAGAGAATGTCAATACATCTGTTGAGAAACCAGAACGTGAAACCGAAACAAGACCAAGTGGATTCAATAGTCGACCAGAAACACAAGTCAACAAACCTGCCGTTCATTCTCCGGCACAAGTGAATCCTGTACGTCCCTCAGCGCCTGCGAGTCCCTCAAAGCCTCCTCACAATCCAATTCCATCTAACCCAGTGAAACCAGTTGTACCAGCGGTGAAATCAGGGAAAGGCTAAGTCATTTAAATAATAGAAAATAGAAGGGGGATTGTCAAATCCCTCTTTTTTTTGTTCAATTTTTTACACAAAAAAGGGCGAGAATTTCTTCCCGCCCTTTTCCTGATAAGAGTTCACCCGATTATTTAATTACTCGGTAGGTAAACGCGTTTTGAGTATTTTTCAATTGAATAAGATATGTTCCATTTGCCACGCTAGTCAAATCAATAGTTGATTTAGATGGACTCACCTGACCACTTTGAATGATTTTTCCATCCATGTTCGTTAAGGTAAAGTCGAATACTGATGTGATGTTACCAATGTTCAATTCGTTTTGAACTGGATTAGGATAAACGTTCATTTGAGACAAGTTATTGCTTTCAATCCCTGCTTCTGCCAAATTAAGTACAGAAATAATGTTGTAATACACTGGTTGTGATTTGATTGGACAATACAATTGTAAAATCAAATTATACAATCCCGTCGTCCCAAATGGAACAGCGTATGTGTAGTTTACATACATAAAGTTACCGTTTGTATCTATTAAATACCAGGTTGTATATAAAGAGTCTTGCGTGAACATGGAGTTGCCAAATGAAGCAGAAACCATGTAAGCGGTATCCAAAGCAGCTAAATCAATCGTACAGTTGTACAACCAACTTGAACTCATCGTCCCCACTACATTGGAGCCAGTTGCCAAGTTTCCAATAACAGTGACGGAATCAATGTTTGTGGATGAATTACCAATTGTACAAGAACTTGTAAACGAACATTGATTGTTATCAAAAACAGTTACTGTGTAGGTTCCAATACACAAATTTGAGACGTTCTGAGTGTTTGCGCCATTTGACCATTGGAAACTGTAAGGACTAGTTCCACCAGTAACCGTTAATGCTGCAGCTCCATCACACGCTGCAGCTCCTGTAGCATTTGTATAAGTCATATTTCCATTAAACCCGAAGCATGGATTCAAGGCATTTGAATCAACAACTACCGTCGCAAAAGCTGTTCCTGAACAACCATTTGCATCCACAACGGCTACTGAATAAGTACCGATGCACAGATTATTTAATGTTGAAGTGGTGATCATTCCACCATTTGACCATTGATACGTATATGGAGCAGTACCACCTACCGCTGTTACCGTTACTGATCCGTCACACACATTGGCTGCTAATGTCGGAGTACTTCCGCAAAAAACGGAGAATCCAGCGCATGGATTAGGAACATTGGTTCCAATTGTAAATACGGAAGTTGAGGTAAATCCAGCACCCATAAAAAGCAAGCTGTATTGACCTGCGCACAAGTTGGTAACCATGTAGCCTCCATTTTGAATGACTGTACTCCCCAACATCCATGTTAGACTTGCTGAAGTAACAAGGTTATTGGTATCAACCATTGCTGTTCCGTCACATAGACCCGGAGCACTAACATTCGTTACGTTCACAGTGATTTGCGATTTTGCCTCAAAAGACCATAAACTAGTTAGGATTAAACTGAAGAATAAGATTCTTTTCATGATAAAAATTTGTCTTTAGACGACTCGAAATGATGAAAGGTTGCTTATTAATCCTTGTGTATTGCTTAATTTTGGTGAATGAAAAACTTAGGACTGAGCATAATACTTTTTTATGGTTTGATTGGTCACCAATTAAACGCTCAAAAACAACCAAAAATTATTGTAGGAATCGTTGTGGATCAAATGTGTTACGATTACTTATATCGCTTTCAACACCATTTTTGTGCGGGTGGATTCAATCGATTTCTAAACAAAGGATTGAATTGTCGCAATACGTTATACAACTATGTTCCAACCTACACCGGACCTGGACATGCATCCATTTACACGGGAACAACTCCTTCCAATCATGGAATCGTTGCGAATGAATGGTATCAACGTCAGACGAAGAGTTTTGTAAATTGTGTGACGGACAAAACCGTTCAAACGGTTGGTAGTGCTTCATTAGAAGGACAATGCTCACCGAGAAATTTGCGAACGTATACCATCACTGATCAACTAAAGTTGGCCTCACCAGAGTCAAAAGTGATTTCGATTTCCATCAAGGACCGAAGTGCGATTTTACCTGGCGGACATTTAAGTGATGGTTCTTATTGGTACGATTATTCTAGCGGTAAATTTATTACAAGCACCTACTTCAAATCAGAATTACCAAAGTGGCTGCAAAGTTTTAATGAATCGAAGAATGCCAGTAAATATTTAGCAAAATGGGACTTACTATACCCGAAATCGAATTATAGATCTGCGGATGAGAGTCCATATGAAGTGATTTTAACTGGAAAAACAAGTGCGACTTTCCCCTATGACTTCAAAGAAATGTCCAAAGCAGCGAATAACGGCAATCAGTTATTTACGATTTCACCTTTTGCTAATGAACTACTCACGGACCTTGCGATGGAGGCGATGTCTCGCGAACAATTGGGCCTAGACACGAAAACAGATATGTTGTGTATTTCGTATTCCACTCCCGATATTGCTGGACATGCATTTGGACCTTATTCCTTGGAAATGGAGGATATGTATGCGAGATTGGATCGGCAAATTGAAAAATTACTTTCGCATTTGGATGCTAGATATGGTAAAGATGGATATGTTGTTTTTCTAACAGCCGATCATGCCGTAGTGCCAGTACCCCAGATGCTAGTGGACCGAAAAATGCCAGGCGGCTATTTATTTCTGAATGAGCGAATGGCAAGCTTGCGCAGTGAATTAATGAAAAAATTTGGTGCAGATTTGGTAGAAGCGGAAGAAAATCAGAACATCTATTTGAATGAGTATCGAATGGATTCCTTGCAATTAAACAAACAAGTCATCTGTGATTTCATTGCCGATCAAGTGAGAAAATGGCCTGAAGTAAAATTAGCTATCACACAGTCATCCTTACTTTCAGGAAATGAAAACTTGGACGAGTGGGGTCAAATGATTCAGAAGGGATTTGATATCGAACGCAGCGGGGATGTAATTTTCATGCTCCAACCAGGCTATTTGGCAAAATCCATTGATGAACCAAAAGCACATACAGGAACTTCTCATGGATCGGCCTTCAATTACGATACACATGTTCCATTACTTTGGTATGGGGCAAACATTCCAGCCGAAAACAGCTATCGACCCATACAAATCATTGATATTGCACCAACGCTCATTCATTTGTTAAATCTACAACGAACAGGTGCGATGACTGGTGTGCCAATTATGGAAATATTAGAGAAATAAGGTATGTCAGAACGCGATTTTTTCCTCTCTCACCTTGGACAAACAAGCCCATTTCCCTTCTTGGTAGAAGTGGAGCGTGCGGAAGGAATTTATATTTACGATAAGCAAGGAAAAGCATACATGGATATGATTTCTGGCGTCGCAGTAAACAATATTGGACATCGTCACCCAAAAGTGGTTTCGGCTCTGAAAGATCAGATTGATAAATATTTGCATGTGATGGTTTATGGAGAATTCATTCAAGATCCTCAGCAATTGTTGGTGAAGGAATTATTGGAAGTTTTACCGAAATCCTTGGATGGTGTCTACATAGTTAATTCAGGAACGGAAGCTATAGAAGCCGCATTGAAATTAGCCAAACGAGTGACTGGTCGAACTGAACTAGTTTCCTTTAGAGGTTCCTATCACGGAAGTACACACGGATCAATGAGTGTTTCGGGTAATGAGGTGAAGAAGCAAGCTTTTCGACCATTGTTGCCAGACGTTCAATTTTTACAATTGAATAAAGAGGAAGATTTACAACGAATAACCGTGAAAACGGCCGCTGTAATTTTGGAAACAATTCAAGGAGATGCCGGTGTTCGTCGTCCAAGTGTAACGTTTATGAAAGCATTGCGTCAGAGATGTGACGAGGTAGGGGCGATGTTGATTTTAGATGAAATTCAATGTGGCATGGGACGCACAGGAAAAATGTTTGCGTTTGAACACTTTGATATTACTCCAGATATTTTGACATTAGGAAAAGCCTTGGGAGGAGGAATGCCTATAGGAGCATTGGTTTCATCACAGCAAAAACTGATGGAATTTACGCATGCACCAATGCTTGGACACATTACTACATTTGGTGGACATCCTGTCATTTGTGCGGCAGCAGCAGCAGCAGTTCGGGTATTGAAAACGGAGATCAACTGGCAAGAAATCGAGGATAAAGCTGCTCGTTTTGAGTTGCGTTTCAAGGATCATCCTGAATTGATGGAGATACGAAGGGTTGGAATGATGTTTGCGTTTGATATGATCAGTGCAGAGCGCGTTGAAAAGGTAGTTGCTAGATGTATGGAAAAAGGACTATTGACTTTTTGGTTCCTTTCTCATCCGTATAGTTTTCGCTTATCGCCCCCATTGAATATCACAGAACTTGAATTGAATTTGGCGGCCGATGTCATTTTATCAGCCATTGCTGACACACAATAAGATTAGTGCTTTTCTTTCGAAAGCATTATCTTTGCAATCACTAATAAAAACATGAAGGTAACAGATCACATACAAAACGCTAAGGAAACACTATTCTCTTTTGAGATATTACCTCCTTTAAAAGGAAAAAGTATCCAATCGATTTATGAAGGCATAGATCCATTAATGGAATTTAAGCCTAAGTTCATCAATGTGACCTATCATCGTGAAGAGTTCATTTACAAAGAACGCGAGAATGGATTATTAGAGAAAATAGCTATTCGCAAGAGACCAGGAACAGTTGGAATTTGCGCGGCAATTATGAATAAATACGACGTTGATGCCATTCCACATTTAATTTGTGGTGGATTCAGCAAGGAAGAAACGGAAAACGCTTTAATTGATTTGCAATTTTTAGGAATTGACAATGTGTTGGCCTTACGTGGAGACTCTATAAAAACGGAAAGTTCTTTCCGACCACACAAGGAGGGACATGAATTTGCAGTTGATTTGATACATCAAATTAGTGACATGAATAAGGGTAACTACATGATGGACGATGTCCAACTAGAACCCACAAACTTTTGCATCGGAGCAGCGGGATACCCAGAGAAGCATTTTGAAGCGATGAATTTGGATACGGATTTATTAAATGTGAAACGCAAAGTTGCCGCTGGCGCATCGTATATTGTTACGCAAATGTTTTTTGACAACACAAAGTTTTTCCGCTTTGTTGACGAATGTCGTTCTGTTGGAATCACGGTTCCAATTATTCCAGGAGTAAAGCCAGTGAAAACGCTCGCGCACA
This sequence comes from uncultured Flavobacteriales bacterium, assembly GCA_903860985.1. GTDB lineage: Bacteria > Bacteroidota > Bacteroidia > Flavobacteriales_D > Crocinitomicaceae > UBA952. The sequence continues at coordinate 6,729 of CAIOSO010000142.1, read as the reverse complement.
TTTCGTTCTTGCCAAAATTCTTCCATATTGATTATCCAGTTGAGTTGTCCAATGAATTAATGAAATGCAAGGACAATAAATCCGTGGAACAGGTAGGGATTGAGTGGGGTATTCAGCAATCGAAAGAACTAAAAGCGCATGGTGTTCCATGTATTCATTATTACACGATGTCAAATTCAACTTCTGTTCAAGAAATCGCTCGTGAAGTTTTTTAATTTCCTTACTATGAAAACAGTATTTTTCTTCGTGATATTTCTTGGTTTTTCTGCTCTCGGTCAACAGATTAAATTTAAGAACGCTTTGGTTATTGGACAGTTTGATAAATCGGAAGATCGATATGCGATGGAATTGAATTTGGTTGAAATCCTACAGCAAAATTCATACAAAGCAATGCCTTCTTTCAATGTATTAAAACAAGGAGAAAATTTGGGAAACCTGTTGAACGACTCTGTGCAGAAATTATTGAAATCAAAGGGAATTGATGCCTATGTTATTTTGAATGTCCGAGGGTATGACCGCCGATTTAAAGCTTCTGAAGCAAAAACCACGTTGAAAGAAATATTAGATATGACAAGTATTTATCATATCTATAGAGATGAAGCGACATCAGTCACCTTTGAATTCACCTTTTTCGACTTAAATAATCAGTTAATTGGACGTAGTTTATTGAAGTGCGGAAATGTTTCTGATCGGGATTCAGTGATGAAACGTTTCAGAAAGAAATTACCTAAATCAATCGCAAAGGACTGGAAGTCTTAGAAAGCAATTATTGCATTTCGTATTGCTTTTGCATCTCCTTGTCTTCCGGCGTACTATACACGCCACATTTGTTTGGTTTTTCGAACAACTTAATGAACTTCACTTGTGCTTGAATTGGCCAATAGCCGGATGAATACCAATCGAAATAGGCATTAAATCCATCCCAATTTTTTACTGTTACGATTGGAAGTGTGACACTCGGAACGAACATCCACGCTTTGTTTAAACGAATACCGACACCTAAACTATAGACGAATTGAGCTGCTAGTTTTTCTTCGGTTAAACCTTGATAGTTTCGAGTTGCATAAATCGGATAAAAAGAATTTGAATACGTCGTGTCCAGTGTAGAAGCGCAGTATGAGAATTGAAAACCGATGCTGTTATCGATAAAGTGTTTTCTAACTTTTACAATTTTTTTCTTACCAAAGTAAACCAATGAGTGAGCACTATAACGTCCGTATAAGTAGCCGTTTTTTAATTGTCCAGATTCATTTTGTGTACTAATCACGTCCCCAAACGCATTTTTATAGGTGATTTCGGTTTCTTCAGTTCCGCGGATCAGGCTATAACCAATCCCCCAATCGAAGTAGTCAATGATGCGGCTTTTTTTCAATGCTTTGATGGGTGTCCCTTTCCATTTTGGAAAGTGAACCATACCAAACTCTGCGTAAATACCTAATTGACTTTTCGGGGTAATGCTGTAATTCCCTCTTGCTCCATTCGATGCTGTTAATTCGCCAAGGATTGGATTGGTATGAAAAGAATAGGTTGGACCAAGAGAAAATTGTATCCCGTGATTACTGACAACCATGTAATCATTTCCTTTCTTTTCCGATTTCACGAATCCACCTTGAGCATTTACTGCGGATGAAAGAACAAGTGTAATAATAAACAAGAATTTTTGCATACTTAGAATGTAAAGTCCGAACTTTTTTCCAATAATATATCCATGACAATTTTTGAGTCCCATTCCGCTTCAATATTTGGCAACTCCATGATTTCGTCCATGATGCCACTTTGAATATTTCCTTGACGGTAGGCATCGCTATAGCGGATATTGCTAAAGGTAACTTGTGAATACAAAGGCAACCAGCGATCTGGGTGAAGTTCACTAAATTTTGCTTCAATTTTCTTACGTAAAATGAACGCAGGATCGGCTACGTAGTCGCGCATGACGAAATAGTTATCTACGGACAAATCTTGCAATGCATCACCATCTGGTTTTCGTTCCACACTATACTCCTGAAAAATGGCATCCCAATCGTGATTATGCTTTTTCATTAATCGATTCATCACCGTACAATCTTCAAATCCAGCATTCATTCCTTGGCCATAAAACGGCACCGTTGCATGCGCAGCATCACCCATTAAAGCGACCTTCCCGTTTGTCCAAGGGTAACAACGAATGATAGCCAAATTGGATAGTGGATGATCTTCCCATGCATCTGCAATATTGGGCATCATTTCATAAAAGTCCGGGAACGTGGTCAAGAAGAAATTATTCACTGCTTCGCGCGAGGTCAATTTATCGAATGAATTTTCCCCACCTTCATGCGGCATGAATAGGGTACAGGTAAAAGACGCATCTTCATTTGCCATTGCCATCAACATAAAACGACCTCTCGGCCAAATATGCAAAGCATTTTTATCTAGTTTATGGGAACCATCTGCGTTGGCTGGCAATAAGATTTCACGGTAACCATCTGCAATGTAATTTTGACTGTAATTAAAACGATTTAACTTTTGAAAGGAATTGTAACGAACGGCAGAAAACGCACCGTCTACACCGAAGACCAAGTCCGCTTTTACGCTGATATCCTCATTTGTTATGGTATTTGTTAGCGTGACGATTCCTTCTTTCAAATCCACTTTTTTGCAATCATGGTTATAATGAATGGTTGCATTCCCGAGTGTTTCTGCCATATCCATCATCACGGCGTTTGTCTTACCTCTTGAAATTGAATAAATGGCTTGTCCTTCTTTACCGTATGGTTGATAGCTCAAGTTTCCTTGTAGGTCATGCATCATTCTTCCATACATTGGAATACCGATTTTGCGGATTTCATCCCCAACGCCTACAGCGTCTAAGGCTGTCCAACCGCGAACGGATAATGCAAGATTAATCGATTTTCCTGCACTTATTTCCGCTTTGCGAATATCGGAACGACGCTCATAAATGGTGACGTTATATCCAGCTTTGGACATATAGACTGCCCAAAGTGATCCTACCAATCCCGCTCCAATAATAACGACTTCTTTTTTTTGTTCCATTTCTTGCTAATTAAGGTAGTGCTAATAGTGAATCGTCTCGTTTGACAGTAAGCAAAGTTAAAAACTAAGTTGTATGAACCGACCAAAAACCTTAGAATTTTCAACAGGTAAAATCGGAAAACTATTTTCCATTTAAAAAAGTAATGTTCCGTTTTAATCCTTGAAATTTGGTTCGTTTAACGGCACTACGTTGAAAGAGTACTTGAAATCCTTCTTCTTGGAGGTTCTGCCAATCATCTTTGCTCAAATCCAATAATGGGGCAGAGGGTTGAAAGCGTTCTTCGTTGTGCAGAAGGGAAAATCGATTCCAAGGACAAACGTCTTGACAAATATCGCAACCGAACATCCAATTATCCATTTTCCCCGCAAATTCCTTTGGGAGCAATTCGTCCTTCAGTTCGATTGTGAGGTAGGAAATGCATTTAGATCCATCCACGACATATGGTTGAACGATGGCATCTGTTGGACAAGCGTCGATGCAGCGCGTGCATGTTCCACAATAATCTGTTATCGGCCCATCCGCTTCCAATTCTAAATCAATGATTAAATCGGCAATAAAGAAAAAGCTTCCCTGTTCACGTGTGATCAAATTGGCATTTTTTCCAATCCAACCGAGTCCCGCTTTTTTTGCCCACGCTTTATCCATAACGGGCGCTGAGTCTACGAATCCATGTCCATTTACCTCGCCGATTTCATCTTGTATAAAAGCGATTAATTCCTTGAGCTTATCTTTAATGACATGGTGGTAATCTTCTCCATAAGCGTATTGGGAAATTTTCGGCGCTTCGGGGTCCACTTGTTTTTGATCGTTGTAATAATTAAAAAGCAGTGAAATCACGCTTTTGGCATCATCCACGAGTAGTCGAGGGTCGAGGCGTTTGTCGAAATGATTTGCCATGTAGGACATCTCTCCATGGTAATTTTTGGAAAGCCATTTTTCTAGTCGCGGCGCTTCTTCTTCTAAAAATTCCGCTTTTGAAAATCCAATATGAAAAAAGCCTAATTCTTTGGCTTTTTGTGTAATCAACCGTTTTGCTTGAAGCTTTGACATGTTACTTAGAAAAGACCTCCTTGTGCCCAGCCGATATCTTTTCCTAAATGACGGTATGTTTTTTCGGTTGCTTTTCGTCCACGTGGCGTGCGCATCAAAAATCCTTCTTGGATTAAGAAGGGTTCATAGACTTCTTCCAGAGTCCCTGCATTTTCTCCAATGGCAGTAGCGATGGTCGTAAGTCCGACCGGTCCACCACTAAATTTATCAATGATCACCTTTAGTATGCGAATGTCCATTTCATCTAGTCCATTTTCATCCACATTTAATGCTTTTAGGGCAAATTCCGTGATTTCTTCGTCAATTTTACCACTTCCTTTGATTTGCGCAAAATCGCGCACACGTCGGAGCAGTGCATTTGCAATTCTGGGAGTCCCGCGACTTCTACTCGCAATTTTAAAGGCTGCGCTTTCATTTATTTCGATGTTCAGTAAATGAGCAGAACGTTCCACAATGGAAGTAAGTGTTTTCGAATCGTAATATTCTAAGCGTGAATTAATGCCAAAACGAGCACGAAGGGGAGAGGTAAGGAGTCCTGAGCGTGTTGTCGCTCCAATTAAGGTAAATGGATTCAAGTTGATTTGAATACTTCGAGCGTTCGCGCCAGAATCTAGCATGATATCAATCACGTAATCTTCCATGGCTGAGTACAAGTATTCTTCGATTACTGGACTCAAGCGGTGGATTTCATCAATGAATAAAACGTCTCCAACTCCAAGGTTGGTTAAAAGTCCGGCTAAATCTCCTGCTTTATCGAGTACGGGTCCAGAGGTCACTTTAAATCCAACCCCTAATTCATTCGCAATAATGTTTGCTAAGGTTGTTTTCCCAAGTCCTGGAGGGCCATGTAGTAAAACGTGATCAAGCGGTTCGTTTCTAAGTTGTGCTGCTCGAACGAAGACTTCAAGGTTTTCTACGACGGATGGTTGTCCAGCGAAATCACTAAGCGTTTTGGGACGCAGGACTTTATCAATTTCCTGTTCACCATTTTGTTCTGCTTCGTCTCTGTAATCAAAAGAATCTTCCATCTAGTTACAAAAATACAAAAGCATTCCAAACAGAGCTCAGTTCTATTTCTGTATTTCCAACAAGAATTCAGTCATCGTATAAAACTGAAAATCAGCAAGGGCCAATTTCGGGTTTGGAAAATGTGTTTTTTCCGGTATGCAGACTACTTTCATCTTCGCTGCAAGTCCAGCAATGACGCCATTAAATGAATCTTCAATGACCAAGCATTTGTTAGGTTTTGCCTTCAGTTGTTCAGCAACCGTGAGGTAAACAGCTGGGTGTGGTTTGCCAAAATTTTCTGTTTCTGCTGAATGGGTAAAGTCAAAATAGTGTGCGATATTCAATTCCGTTAAAACGACGTGAATAAGTCTGCTTGAGGATGAGGTTCCTAATCCAATCTTGATCCCCTTTCTTTTTAGAAAAGCCAAGGTTTCAATTACTCCTTCAAGCGGCTGTGCATTTTGGGAAATGAGTGAAATCATCTTCAAAATAATGGCCTCTTCCACATCCTGTTCATTTTCTACGCCCCAATTTTCATGGTGATTCCAAAAATGAACAACTTCATCGATGCGGAGTCCGACCGTTTTCTGAAAATCTGCTTTGGTCAATTTGGAGCCTAAGGAATGAAACACCTCTTCCATGGCAATTTTCCACAGGGGTTCTGAATCGATAAGTACGCCATCCATATCAAAAATAACAGCTTCGTATTGAGAGAGTTGGATCATGGTAGTTTTAATAGTTTGAGTTTTGCTGGACCCAAGAATTTATGATTCTCGTTGGAAATGAAATAGGAATGATCTCCTAAGCAGGCACACGCTTCTACCTGTTGAATATGAGGATATTTGTAGATGTTCGATTTGCTTAATCCTTGTTTTGGAAAGTCAAGTTTAATCAATCGATTGTAGGTGGTGACAACAATGGAATGTCCCTCTGTACAGGCACTTGTAACGGCATCTTTCAAATACGACGTTTTATTTAATTTCAACTCCGTTACTTTCGAAAGTGATTTGGCTTGATTGGCTTCGAATTGCACCATGTAGATGAAGGATATTCCATCGAAAGGTTTGGTGCTGTTCTTTGTGAAAATCCAAAGTTGTCCTTCAAAAAATGTCATTGCTTCTGCATCGAAGTAACGTTCCTTATCATTTGGAGGAAATTCTTTTTGTTCTCGGTAAGAAATGGACATTTTTTCAGCAGTCACCTCGTTCAACGTAGCAACATCGCTGCGATTGATCCGGTAAATACAGAGGTCCTTTCGTTCATTGAGGTTATTCCCGAAATCACCGATGTACACATATTTTTCATCGATTGCCAAAGCTTCCCAATCGATATTTGTGGCATTGGAAACCACTTTTTTCGCACGTATTTTCCCAGTCAAATCCAGCACATAGATAAGGGGTTCGTTTCCTCCATCATTTATGGCAATGAGAAGCGAATCCGTTAACTTTTCTAAACCGGAAATTTCAGATAGTTCAGAAGGGAGTTTGAAGTCTGCTTGGGCAAAGACGAAGGAACTGAGAAACAGTGCAAGAAGTCCAAATGCACCTTTCATCACGATTCAATAAAAAGTCGAACAGTTTCAATTTTTCGATCACTTACATCTTCTACGACCAATCGGTATTTTTCTAATTGAACGCTGT
>CAIOSO010000141.1 GCA_903860985.1 uncultured Flavobacteriales bacterium | reverse complement strand
TCGTAATTCGTAATTCTTAATTCTTAAATCATTGTTCATTCCCTGTTTTTAGAATCTATAATTATAGTGACCGGTCCATCATTGGTAAGGCTCACCTTCATGTCTGCTCCAAATTTACCTGTTTCTATTTTTGTGGCTGTTATAATTCCCAATTCATTAATAAAGTACTCATACAGTGGAATGGCCTCTTCGGGTCGGGCAGCACGAATGTAACTCGGACGATTGCCTTTTTTTGTGGAGGCGTGCAAGGTAAATTGACTCACGATTAAAAAGCGTCCATTGATTTCAGTGATTGATTTGTTCATTTTTCCTTCCTCATCATTAAAAATGCGTAGGCCGACTATTTTCTGAATGAGCCAATCTGCATCGGACTGATCATCCGCTTCCTCAACACCCAAAAGAACCATCATTCCAGCATCAATTTGACCAACAATTTCGTCATCAATCCGAACGGATGCGTCACTCACGCGTTGTAAAACAATTTTCATCCGTAGATATTTTTCCGGTGAATATCATCCGCATCCTCTGTCATCAATTGCACATACGTTGCATAGCGTGATTCTGCAATTTCTCCTTCCTCGATTGCTTGTTTCACCGCACAATGAGGTTCATTCAAATGCTTGCAATTGTGAAATTTACATTCTCCAATCCGTGCACGCATTTCGGGAAAATAGTGCGAGAAATGTTCTTTTTCTAGGTCAACGATCCCAAATGCTCGAATACCTGGTGTATCGATGATGTATCCTCCTGTTGCCAATTTATGCATTTCCGCAAAGGTTGTGGTATGCTGTCCCTGCTGATGGGCCATAGAAATTTCTCCCGTTCTCAAATCTAAGTTTGCATCGAGTGCGTTGACGAGTGTGCTTTTACCAACGCCGCTGTGTCCAGAAATCATCACCTGATTGCCTACAATTTCCTTTCTTAAGAAATCCACATTTTCCTTTTTCTCCGCAGAGATTTTTGCGCATGGATAGCCTATCGATTCGTACAAGGAAATCAATTCATCCACCAATTTTAAATCTTTGTCAGCATAGGCGTCCATCTTATTGAACAGCAAAGTCACGGGAATACGAAAAGATTCAGCAGACACTAAAAACCGATCGATGAATGCGCGATGTGTCACTGGAGATTTCACTGTGACCAAAAGGTAAGCCCGATCCACGTTCGCAGCGAGAATTTGCATTTGCTTGCTGAGGTTTGTTGATTTACGAACGATGTAATTCTTTCGTGGCTCAAAATCAGCAATGGTCCGTTTTCCTTCATCATCAATTTGATCGTGCAACAAGACCACATCACCCACAGCAATAGGATTTGTGGTTCTCAAGCCATCCAAACGAATTTTCCCACGGATGCGGCAATTCACCACTGAGCCGTCATTCAGCTCAACCGTGTACCATTTACCCGTTGATTTTAGGACAATTCCCGATTCCATTGGGTAAAGATACCTTAATCATGTAAAATCTACGCTATGGAATTCGATTAGTTAGAGGAATTAAAAATCACTAGTGTCCGATAAAACTTTTTAAAAAAAGCGGGATTTCCCGCAAAGGATTTCCCGCTTTCATGTAATTTGGTTTTGACGAAACATAAATTACATGAATAAAAGTAGCTACTTTTTTGGACAGTCCGTTTTCGGACAGC
>CAIOSO010000140.1 GCA_903860985.1 uncultured Flavobacteriales bacterium | reverse complement strand
TCACAATTTGTACATTCTTGATCATCAGATGAGTTTGCAGTTTGTAACTTAACACATTGCTGATTACAATCAGAAACAGGGCGATTCGGATTGAAATCTGGATTTAATCCATAACCACATTCACAGTATTTACATGATCCATTATCAATAATCGCATTAGCATTGTAATTGATAGACATTGGGTCTGTACAGCCTCTTAATCCAACTTCATTACACACTGCACGGTTAGAATTAATGTCAGCCATCAACTGATGAATATCCGCTTTACCTGCATTCGTAAGAACAGATTCTAGTGCGCCATTTTTGTAAACTAAAAAAGCGTCTGATTCGTCCACATACTTTTTATTCCCGTCGTAAAGACCATCTTTTGTATTTGCTCTAGCCATCAAAATCATCTTAGCCGGAGTCTTGTATTTGTACTGGTGAACTTCGCAACCACCCTCTTCTGACATTAAAATGTCATGCGGATTCAAGTTGCCTAGTTTTGCTTTTGCATCCACTTTATTCATCCCTACATTGAGAGACGCTAATTCAGCAGTGGAAACGTACATTGGCTGGATAGTCGTTTTACAACTCATTAAAACACCAGTCAATGCACTCATTAAAAATAATTTTTTAAACATGTTCATTGATTTAGATTTACCTACTCTATTAAAGGCTTTTCGGAATACGCCATCTTCTTAGATAAACTTAATAATTACTTGAATATATTTTTTTTAATATAGGATAACTATGCGACACCCTATTTAATCCTAATTTGTACTGAGATTCTATTTTTTTACTTCAAGAAAAACGACCTTCATTTGAACTAAGATTTCTCCTAGTTTTTATTCCTTATTCCTAAAAAATCAAATTATTTCATTTAAATCAATTCACTTAGAAAAAAAATGAAGACACATAAATGATTATCTTTGACTCCGTTATGAAAGAAAGAAATCGCATTGAAGTTTGCTTCACACCAGGAGAATACGAATATTATAAAGGAGAATATGAAATTGTTGTCGTAATTGATGTACTGCGCGCTACATCAGCTATTTGCGCAGCGTTTGACAATGGCATCAAATCCATTATTCCTGTGCCAACTGTAGAAGAAGCTTGGGAATACAAGAAAAAAGGATTCTTGGCTGGCGCGGAGCGCAAAGGTCAAATCGTTGAAGGATTCGACTTTGGAAATTCCCCTTTCTCTTACATGCGTGAAGAATTCAAAGGACAAGAAGTCGTGTTAACGACAACGAATGGTACAAAATCGTTAGATGTTGCGAAAGAAGCCGAAATCGTCGTGGTTGGTTCATTTTTAAACCTGAATTTCCTTTGTGAATGGCTCGTTAAACAAGAAAAAAACATCCTTTGTCTTTGTTCTGGATGGCAGGATAAATTCAATTTAGAGGACACTATTTGCGCGGGAGCGATTTCAGACTTCTTGATTTCATCCGGAAAATTTACTTCCGAAGAAGATTCCAGTATTGCAGCAAAATACTTATATTTATCTGCAAAGGACAACTATTTAGGTTTCTTAAAATCAAGTTCTCATCGTCGTCGATTGAAAAATTTGAAATTGAATGAGGACATTAAATATTGCCTGACTCCCAATCAAACGAATGTTATTCCGATTCTAAAAGATGGTAAATTGGTTCAAATGTAAATTCCTCTTATCGCTTATACTCTTGAGTATACTACTACAAAGTAGCACACGAAAAGCAGATAAACTTACTTGGGGATTTTTTGGACACCAGCGCATCAATCGGATTGCTGTATTCACCCTTCCGACAAGCATGTTCGGATTTTACAAAGAACACATTGAATTTCTCACCGATCACGCAGTTGATCCGGACAAACGTCGCTATGCCGTTGATGGCGAAGCACAATGTCACTATATTGACCTCGACCATTATTACAAATCCGGTGAGAATCCATTTGAAATCATTCCAAAACGGTGGAAAGATGCCGTAGAAAAATTCACCGAGGATACCCTACAAGCCTACGGAATTGTTCCTTGGCACATTGTCCAAATGAAATACCGATTACAAAAAGCCTTTGAAGCAAAGAATGTCGATTTAATCTTGAAGTACTCCGCTGATCTTGGACATTACATTGGCGATGCGCATGTTCCTTTGCACACCTCAGAAAACTACAACGGACAATTGACAGGTCAACGAGGAATTCATGGACTATGGGAAAGTCGCTTGGTGGAAATCAATGCAGAAGACTACGATTATTTCGTGGGGAAAATCAAGTATGTACCCAATGTTCAAGACCTTGCTTGGGATGCCGTTCGTGCCTCTCACCTAGCCTTGGATTCAGTCTTACGCATTGAAAAGGAATTAACGAAGGAATTTCCAGCGGACAAAAAATACAGTTTTGAGCAACGGGGAAATACCACAATCTCTGTTTATTCCAAGGAATTCTGCGAAGCCTATCACCAACGTTTGAATGGCATGGTGGAAAGACGTTTGAAAGCAGCCATTTTAGCAGTTGGCTGTATTTGGTACACCGCATGGGTGGATGCTGGTCAACCTGATCTCAGTAAACTACAAGCCGTGCCACCGTCAGCGGAACTACTCAAAGAGTTTGCAGACTTGGACGCGCATTTCCATAATGACAAGCATTTTGGGCGGATTTGTGAGTGAGGGAATTCAAAAAACTCGTTGAACGTTTTTGGTTGAATCGTTTTTTAATTCAAAAAACTGTTTTACTGTTTTTAGTTGAACTGTTTTATAATTCAAAAAACTCGTTAAACGTTTTTGGTTGAATCGTTTTTTAATTCAAAAAACTGAATTACTGTTTTTAGTTAAACTGTTTTATAATTCAAAAAACTGTTTAACTCAAGCTGCGGTAACGAATGCGTTTGGGTCCGGAGTCACCGAGGCGTTTGCGGCGGTTTTCTTCGTATTCTGAGTAGCTTCCTTCGAACCAATAGACTTGTGAATCTCCTTCGAATGCAAGGATATGTGTGCAAATACGATCTAAAAACCAACGGTCGTGGGAAATGACCACGGCGCATCCTGCGAAGTTTTCGATTCCTTCTTCTAATGCTCGAAGTGTATTGATATCGATATCATTTGTTGGCTCATCGAGTAAGAGTACGTTTGCTTCCGTTTTCAAGGTCATCGCTAAATGCAGTCGATTTCGTTCTCCACCGGACAGAATTCCAACTTTTTTATTTTGATCGGCGCCAATGAAATTGAACTTTCCTAAGTATGCCCTCGAATTGATTTTTTGATTTCCGATTTCCACGTATTCTAAACCGTTCGAAACGACATCAAATACCGTTTTGTCTGGATGAATGTCCTTGTGGGCTTGGTCCACATAGCCGATTTTCACCGTTTCTCCAACCGTAAACTCTCCTTGATCGACTTTCAACTCATCCATAATCATTTTGAAAATGGTGGTCTTTCCAGCTCCATTTGGACCAATGATACCAACGATTCCTGCTGGTGGTAATTTGAAATTCAAATCATCGTACAACATTTTATTTCCGAAGGATTTCCCTACATGAACCGCATCGATGACATTGTTTCCAAGTCGAGGTCCATTTGGAATCGGGATTTCCAAAGTTGCGTCTTTCTCACGTGCGTCCTCCGACAACATTTTATCGTAGTTCTGTAAACGCGCCTTGCTTTTGGCTTGACGAGCTTTTGGATTCATGCGGACCCAATCCAACTCGCGCGCTAACATTTTTTGACGTTTGGACTCAGATTTCTCCTCCTCTTTCAATCGATTTCCTTTTTGCTCTAACCAAGAAGTGTAATTTCCTTTCCATGGAATTCCTTCTCCGCGGTCTAATTCCAGAATCCACCCGGCAACGTTGTCCAAGAAATAACGGTCGTGGGTTACAGCAATGACTGTTCCTTTGTATTGTTGTAAATGTTGTTCCAACCAGTCGATTGACTCTGCATCCAAGTGATTGGTAGGCTCATCGAGTAATAGGATATCTGGATTTTGTAACAATAATCGACAAAGAGCGACGCGTCGTTTTTCTCCTCCAGATAAGGTTTCAATCAACTGATCATCTGGTGGACAACGCAAGGCATCCATCGCACGCTCGAGTTTGGTGTCCAATTCCCAGGCATCCAATGCGTCAATTTTATCTGAAACTTGTCCTTGGCGAGCAATCAACTTGTCCATTTTATCTGGATCATTGAGGATTTCCTCATCCATAAACGCTGCATTGATTTCTTCGTATTCCTTCAAGGCGTCAACCGTTTCTTGTGCGCCTTCCATCACGACTTCTTTCACTGTTTTCGTTAAATCCAAATCTGGTTCCTGCGCTAAATATCCAACAGTGTATCCCGGTGAAAAAACGACATCTCCTTGAAAGGAGGGATCGAGTCCAGCAATGATTTTCATCACCGTTGATTTTCCTGATCCATTCAAACCGATAATACCGATTTTTGCCCCGTAGTAAAAGGATAAATAAATGTTTTTAATGATTTGCTTTCCAAGCGGTGTTGTCTTGGAAACTCCCACCATGGAGAATATGATTTTTTTATCGTCTGACATAACTATCTGTTAATGTGTTGCAAAATTAGTTCGTTGTAAGGGTTGGAATTAATCCAACTTTACTTTTTCGTATTCTTTGTTCTTTAAGATCTCAACGGCACGTTGAAGAATTTCATTCGACTCGTTGTATACTTGGAACATTTCGTTCGTCCCCCACATATCTGAAGCAATGTTAGATTTCAAACGTAACTTGATTAAATGCTCGCTTATTTTGTACTCTTTCTCATCGAAAACTAAGGTAGAATCTTCTTTTTGAACGAAGGCAAAGAAGGCGTCCATGAATGCTTGGTCACACTGGAAATTCGTTTTGTATGCTTCAAAAGTTGGATACTTCGCCTTTAATTCCGCTCGCTTGTCATTGACAAAGTTAAAAGAGAAATTATTGACAAACCCACCTTGAATTAACTCCCCAAAGTATTTCGTGTTTTCTGTCGTGTCCAAAGGAACAAAGAAATCCGGCATGATTCCACCACCTCCATAAACCGTTCGATGCGTTTTCAAAGTTTCAAACTTCAAAGAATCTGGCATTTTAATGGAATCCGCATGGATAAATTCTCCGTTCAAAAAACGCTGTGTAATGTCCTTACGGTATGTTTCGGTATCATCGTATGGTTTTTGAATGAAACGTCCTGTTGGGGTATAATAACGAGCAATCGTTAAGCGAATCTCTGATCCATCGGAAAGTGGCATGGGACGTTGAACGAGTCCTTTTCCATACGTTCGTCTTCCAACAATTAAACCGCGGTCCCAATCTTGAATGGAACCCGAAAGAATTTCGCTAGCGCTAGCACTGTATTCGTCCGTCAATAGAATTAATTTACCGGTTTCAAATAATCCTTTTTTTCCAGCACGCAAGTTACTGCGTGGCTGTGAGCGTCCTTCCGAGTAAACCACCAATTTATCTCCAGAAAGAAATTCATCTGCTAATTTATGCGCCGCGTCTAATAGTCCACCACCATTTCCTTGCAAGTCGAAAATCAAGTTTTTCATTCCCTGTGCCTTCAGTTGACTCATGGCTTTCAAGACTTCCTCCATCGTTGTACGAGAGAAGCTGTTCAATTTGATGTAACCCGTTTCTTGGTCAATCATGTAGGATGCATCAACGGAGTATACCGGGATTTTATCTCTTGTTACCGTGTACTCCAAAATTTTATTTCCCTTTCTGCGGACGGTAATTTTCACCTTTGTCCCCAATTCACCCATTAATTTCGAACGTACATCTTGATTTTTCAATCCAATCCCCGCAATGTTAGCAGCATCCACAGCAACAATTTGATCACCTGGAAGAATTCCTAATTTTTCAGATGGTCCGCCCGGAATGGTGGCAACGACATGAAGCGTATCCTTCATGATTTGAAAACGGATTCCAATCCCAACAAAACTGCCGTTAATCGTTGTTTGCGCTTCATTCAATTCCTCAGAAGGAATATATGTGGAATGTGGATCAAGTTTCTCTAGCATCGCAATAATGGCTTCTTCCGTCAATTCCTTTCCATTTACTGGATCGACATAAAAACGAAGGATATTATCCATTACTTCGTCAAATTTCTGCGATGTACTGCGTTCAGATGGATCGAATTGACTGAATCCAATCAATGGAAATGTGCAAAACAGGAGTATAAAGAACTTTTTCATGTATATGAGTTAGAAAGAGAAAAACAAAAATAGTAACTCCCTCGGATGAACGCACAGAAAGATTAACTTTGTTTTAAAGAATTTTGAATTACATGAAGAAAGAAAAGAAGGAAAGATTGAAAATGATGCTCAAAAAGACTGTTCGTTTGCTAGGTGTTTTTTCAAAATGGTTTTCCATTCTACTTTTCTCCTACTTGTGCATTTACTTTTTTCTGTCGTTTGTACTCTCGCGCATGACCGTGGAGGGGAAAAATGATCAGAAATCGAGCATTAAAATCTACTTAATGAAATCTGGTGTCCATACCGATTTTGTTCTTCCAATAAAAACAGAAGTCATTGACTGGACAAAGTCCTTCCCTCGAGAAAATACTGGATTCAAGGACAGCACTACAAAACTAATTGCCATCGGTTGGGGCGATAAGAATTTCTATATGAATACTCCCGAATGGGCGGACCTTACGTTTAAGACAGCCATTTTCGCCATGACTGGACTTGGTTCATCAGCGATTCACGCGACGTATCATTATGAAATTTTAAGCGATCGACCTGTTATTCAACTCTACTTATCCGTAAAACAATATAAATCATTGGTGCGCTACATTCAACATCAATTGGTTTTGGACAAGCGAGGAAACACCGTTTATATTCCTGCAAAAAACAAACAAGTCGTTTCAGGAAACGACGCCTTCTATGCCGCGCACAACCGTTACAGTATGGTTTTGACGTGTAATTCATGGATTAATCGCGGGTTAAAAGCTTGTCATAAGCGAGCGTGTTTGTGGACACCTTTTGCTGGAGGTATTTTTTATCAATATGGAAAATAAGCGCAGCATCTTCGTTGTTTGTTTATTTTTCCATTTATCAATTTTTGGACAAATGATTCCTACCGATACAACGCATCGATTTATAATTTTCATCAATGGGAATCGTGGTCCAAAAGCCAAGAACGAAACGACGGACAATCGCTTACACGAAAAAGATCCAACGGGATATTGGTATGCGCTGGACGACAGTATCGCGAAGCGATTTCCCTGTGTAACTCCCATCTATTTCGATGGACATCATCCGGTGAACACCTCACAGCATCGAACGGAATTCAACTTTGCTAAGTCTTATTTTCTTTCGCGCTTTTGTTGGATTTCGAAACGAAGCCGTTGGGTCTTAAACAAAAAACCCAATCCAGTAGGATTTCAACTGCGCGTCGATCATGGTCAAATTGCCGGAGAAAACCTATTGAATTACCTTGAGCAAAAAGGAATTCCTTTGGACCAAGTTAAAATCGATATCGTCTGTCACAGCATGGGTTATGCCTATGCACTAGGTCTATTTGATGTATTAAAATCCAAGGTTACTTTCGGAAAATTCCTCATTCTCTCGCCCGAAAACGCGAGCGCTCAAGGAAGAGACTGGTCCTTTTTTGAGGAGGTTTGGCAATATGGAGCGCGCGCAGACGATAAAGAATCTGATGTGATTTATTACCAAGACGGCATTGCGCCACAAGTGGCTGTTCCAGCAATTGAACAAGTGCCATTCTCAAAAGGTGGACGAATTTACATTCCAACAGATTGGCCTAAAAACAAAAAAGGATTCGTGAAAAGTCATCACCTACTTTATTATCAATGGTTTCATGAGATAAAGCCGGGTGACAGAGGATACTTTCAACTTGGGGAATAAGCCCAGGTAATTCCTTGATTCTCGTGGCAAAATCTAGGTAAACAGCAGCGCGTAATTCCCGAAAATTCTTAACTTTGGGACCA
Source organism: uncultured Flavobacteriales bacterium (assembly GCA_903860985.1). GTDB lineage: Bacteria > Bacteroidota > Bacteroidia > Flavobacteriales_D > Crocinitomicaceae > UBA952. The sequence goes on along the minus strand of CAIOSO010000140.1, from coordinate 6,686 downwards.
ATGATTCAAACCAATTTCGATCTTAAACCCTACAATACCTTTGGCATTTCTGTGAAAGCCGATCGTTACGCAGCCTTTTCAAGCATAGAAGAACTTCAATCGGTACTTGCCGAGCGAAGAAATGAGCCCTTATTGATTTTAGGTGGTGGGAGTAATTTATTGTTGACTCAGAACTTTCATGGTTTCGTTCTGAAAAATGAAATCGGTGGATTCAAGGTCCTTTCGGAAACGACAGATGAAGCGATCGTTCAATCAGGAGCTGGAGAAACGTGGCACGATTTCGTCATGAAATGCATCGAATTAAACCTGAGTGGATTAGAAAACCTGAGTTTAATTCCCGGAAGTGTTGGCGCTAGTCCCATGCAAAACATCGGCGCTTATGGCGTTGAAATCAAAGATTGTTTTGAATCCCTAATAGCTTATCACATCGAGCGTGGTGAAGTACACACCTTTGACAACAAAGCCTGTGCATTTGGATACCGTGAAAGTGTTTTTAAGCATGAATTCAAAGGACAATATGTGATTTGCAGCGTCACTTTTCGCTTGAAAAAGAATGCGAAAGTCAACACCTCATACGGAGCGATTTCATCCGAATTGGAAAAACAAGGAATCAGCAATCCAAGCATACGCGATGTGAGTAACGCAGTGATTGCGATACGACAATCCAAACTTCCAGATCCAAAAGTCATTGGAAATGCAGGGAGTTTCTTTAAAAATCCCATCGTAGAAAATTCCGTTTACGAGGCCATCCAGAAAAATTATCCGGACGCACCGCATTACCCCGTGAATGAACACCAGTGTAAATTGGCAGCGGGATGGTTGATTGAGCAAGCAGGTTGGAAAGGAAAAACGATCAACACCTACGGCGTGCATACACTACAAGCACTTGTGCTAGTCAATTATGGTGGAAGTACCGGTAGTCAAATCTATGATTTATCTTCGCAGATTATTTCTGACATCGAATCCAAGTTCGGAGTAACTTTGGAGCGAGAAGTCAATATATTGTAATTAACGGCATTCTGAACACATGAAAGTTTCATACAACTGGTTAAAAAAATACATTCACACGACATTAAGTCCAGAAGAACTTGGCGTCATCCTCACGGACACCGGACTCGAAGTAGAAAGCATCGAGAAAATGGAGGCGATTGAAGGTGGATTACAAGGAGTTGTTATTGGTCACGTTTTGACTTGTGAAAAACATCCAGATGCCGACAAATTAAACGTAACAACCGTTTCCATTGGAACAGAAGAGCTACAAATTGTTTGTGGAGCGCCGAATGTTGCCGCCGGACAAAAAGTCGTTGTCGCGACAGTGGGCACAACATTGTACCCTAATCCAGGAGAGGCATTTCACATTAAAAAAGCAAAAATACGCGGAGTGGAATCCTTCGGAATGCTTTGTGCAGAAGACGAATTAGGCATTGGACATTCTCACGATGGGATTATTGTCTTGCCAGAAAACACCGAAGTCGGAATGCCGGCAAGCGCGTACTTTGATTTATCGGACGATTATCAAATCGAGATTGGATTAACGCCGAATCGCGCGGACGCCATGGGACATATTGGTGTCGCGAGAGACATCAAAGCAGCATTGAATTTCCATCAGAACGCGAACCTTACCATTGAATGGCCAAAAGTGAGTCCGCTTGTCGTGACAGGTGATTTACTCATCGATGTAGACATCGAAAACCAAGAGGATTGCTTGCGTTATTGTGGCGTAAGTATGGAAAATGTGCAAGTTGCTCCATCCCCAGAATGGTTACAAAAAGCACTAAGATCCGTTGGACTGAATCCCATTAACAACATCGTGGACATTAGCAACTACGTTATGCGTGAATTGGGAACACCGCTGCATATTTTCGACGCAAACGCCTTAAATGGAAAGATCGTCGTTCGTAATGCCAAGCTGGGAGAAACAATCGTAACACTTGATCAAGTGGAGCGTAAACTGCAAGGATCAGAATTACTCATTACAAATGGAAAACATCCATTATGTATTGCAGGGGTAATAGGTGGTGAACATGCTGGCGTTTCAACTGAAACCACGCGTATTTTCATCGAATCCGCTTTGTTCGACGCGGTAAATATTCGTAAAACCGCTCGTTTGCACGGACTAAACACCGATGCAAGTTTCCGTTTTGAACGTGGCGTTGATCCCTCATTAACCGCATTTGCATTGGAACGTTGTGTTCAGTTAATCGAAGAAATTGCCGGTGGAAAAGTAGCAATGGCTACAGCGGATTGGATTGGAAATATCCCTTTAAATAAATCGATACATATTTCTTTAAGTAAAGTAAATCAACTTATTGGTTGTCATATAGATAAGAAATCCGTTTTGAGCATTTTACATGACTTAGACATTCAGGTAAAGGAAGATAAAGGAGATAAACTTCTTATCGAGATTCCTTCTTACCGAGTGGATGTCACACGAGAAGCAGATGTGGTCGAAGAAATTCTGCGCATCTTCGGATTCAATCAAGTTCCCATTCCAGAAAAATGGAACCTTTCCTTGCCGATATCACCGAAGATCAACAAAGACCATCTTCAACGAAGCATTTCAGAATTATTGGTAGGTAAAGGATTTTCCGAAGTCATGAATAATTCCTTGACCAAAAGCGCCTACGTAGATCAATTAGGAATGGGCCAGTTGCACGAAGAGCACGCAGTACGCATGTTGAATCCGCTGAGTCAAGACTTAGACGTTATGCGTCAAACCTTGTTATTTGGATTGCTTGAAAACATCGAGCGAAACCAAAATCGTCAGTCACCAAACCAGCGTTTGTTTGAATTTGGCAAAACCTACGCGAAATATGCAAGTGGATATGTGGAGTCCTCGCAGCTCGTAATCTGTATGACGGGACAAGCTCATACAGACAATTGGTTGACACCAGAGAAAGGCAAGGAAACACTTGTTTCTTACTACCATTTAAAAGGACATGTGATGGGCTTATTAGAACGACTTGGATTTGCAGGACAAGTTCAAGAGAAGGAATTGAAAAACCACTTATTCTCCGATGGTCAATGCATGGAAGTACACAAGAAAACATTGGCAGAGATTGGTTGGGCGACGGCGGAACAACTAAATGCATTTGGCATTAAAAATCCGGTGTATGTTGCGGTCATTCATTGGGATCCGGTCTTAGACTTGTTAAATCGTGTAAAAATCGAATACACAGAATTACCAAAATCCTTTGCCATCCGAAGAGACTTCTCCTTGCTACTCGATAAAGATGTTTCATTTGATCGTTTGCGTCAAACAGCTATTCAAGCAGACCGAAAACTGTTGAAATCAGTTGGCTTATTCGACGTTTATGAAGGAAAAAATATTGCAGAAGGAAAAAAATCCTACGCTATGTCTTTTACACTACAAGACGGAGACCGAACCTTAACCGATCAAGAAATTGATGCGTGTATGTCGAAAATTCAGTCGAGTTTAGAAAAAGAGTGCGGAGCGACCTTGAGAAATTAACCATAAAAAAAGTCCTAACGATCTGTCAGGACTTCATAATGTATTGTTTCAAACAGTTGACTTAACTATTCGAGTATCGCTCTAAGTTTAAATTGGCAGCAAGTTCTTCACCACCCAGGACAAGAATGCGTCGGCATTTGTTTGTTTCGACCCAAAGATCCAAATTAGAAACACCTACCATCAAGGTTCCGTTAATATCTATCTTGTGAACGGGCTTTTGTTGTTTGTCATACGCTTTTTTAACCTCCTGAATTTCTGGTGTTAACTCTTGGTTTTGATTAAAAATCAACAAACTATCTGTTTGATCGAAAAAATCAGGGAGTTTATCCGAAACTTGTAATACTTCTTCCGCACGCGCTGCTGCCCATGCCGAAATAGCATTTGAAAATTTATTTCCCGTTAATAAAAAGATAGTCTCTGCTTTCATTCCCTTTCACAATTGTTCGCAAATATAGCGCTTAAAAGCTTTCGCAAATTTTAATACCCTAATATTTTCAAATAATCTTGAGCTGTTTGCTCTTCACTGAAGACTTGAGTTTGAATAGAACCATTTTCATCCCTTCTAATCAAGATGTGCTTCGGCTCTGGAATCAAGCAATGTTTTAATCCACCAAATCCACCAATCGTTTCTTGATATGCACCCGTATTGAAGAAACCAATGTATAATACATGGTTTTTATCGAATTTCGGTAAGTAAATCGCATTGGAATGTTGCTCAGAATTGTAATAGTCATCACTATCACAGGTGAGTCCACCAAGCAATACACGCTCATAATCTTCATTCCACCGATTAATCGGCAACATGATGAAACGCTGGTTAATTGCCCATGTATCCGGTAAGTTCGTCATGAATGAAGAGTCGATCATGTTCCACTTTTCACGGTCATTCTGCTGTTTTTGGTGAAGGATACTGAAAATAGCTCCACCGCTCTCACCAACTGTGAAGGATCCGAATTCCGTAAAAATATTTGGTTCAGGAATTTCGTTGTCATTACACACACGCTTCACTTGTGTAAGGATTTCACGCACCATGTAGGCATAGTCAAAATCAAAAGCAAGTGATTTTTTAATGGGGAATCCACCACCAATATTTAGGGAATCCAATTCTGGACACAATTTTTTCAAGTCTGAATAAACACGCAAACACTTTGTTAACTCATTCCAGTAATATGCCGTATCGTTTATTCCTGTATTGATGAAGAAATGCAGCATTCTCACACGCACTCTTGGGTTCTCTTTCAGAATTGCTTTGTAAAAGGGAACGATTTCACGGTAACGAATCCCCAAACGAGAAGTATAGAACTCAAACTTCGGCTCTTCTTCCGATGCAATTCGAATACCGATATTCAATTCCTTCGTGGTAATCGCAATTAATCGTTTTAACTCATCAATGTTGTCCACAACTGGAATTACACGTAAATAATCTTCCTCGATTAATTTAGCGATGTTATTCAAGTATAATTCTGGTTTATAACCATTACAAATGACAAACCTTCCTTTTTCTAATTTACCCGCGTCCATCAAATTTCTCACGATGTCGATATCGAAGGCCGAGGATGTCTCAATATGGACATCATTTTTCAACACTTCATCCAAAACAAAAGAAAAGTGGTTGCTTTTTGTACAATAGGAATAGTAATATTTTCCGGTATACCCAAGATTCATGATGGCTTCACGGAACCAACCTTTCGCACGTTGAATATTATTCGAAACTTGAGGTAAGTAATTAAATTTCAATGGAGTACCATATTCATTTATCAAACGCATCAAGTCGATTCCATGAAAAAACAAGCGGTCCTCACGGAGATTAAACTCATTTTGAGGAAAATCAAATGTTTGGTCGATTAAATCAATGTATTTCGTTCTCATCTTCGTTTAATGCTATTCAATTGGTTTGTAAAAAAGCTTCTAGGCGTTCTATTGGACGAGCAACGATCGCTTTGCCGTCCACTTCTACGATTGGACGCTCAATAAGTTTCGGGTTATCGAGCATTAGTTGAAGAATGTCTTCTTCGGATAGCACTTTTGTTTTCGCTGCTTCTTTGAAAATTACTTCGTTTTTCCGAACGAGTTCAGAAGGACTCATCTCCAATTTGGACAATAATACTGTTAATTCCTGTCTGGACAAAGGTTGCTTGAGGTAGCTTAGTAGTACAAAATCCATTTTTTCGGCTTGCAAAAATTCCAGGCAAATACGGCTTTTGGAACAAGATGGATTATGGTACATTTTCATTTTGATCAAATTTGGCTACAAAATTACATCTATTTCACTGATTTTATACCCTAAGAATTAGTCCTGTTTAAAACTTCATTGAAAATGATAAAGAAGGCACATTCCATGTTCCGCCTAATTTCTACTTTTGAAAAGAAAATCAATTTACATGTCTTATCTCGATGAACTGAACGACAGTCAACGCGTAGCCGTTGAACACATCTACGGTGCAACCATGGTCATTGCAGGCGCTGGATCTGGAAAAACCAGGGTCCTCACCTACCGCATTGCCTACATGATGGAACAAGGAATTGATCCCTTCAATATTCTTGCATTGACGTTTACAAACAAAGCGGCACGTGAGATGACGGAGCGTATCGGAAAGATTGTCGGTGGTGGGGAAGCGAAAAACATTTCCATGGGGACCTTTCACTCAGTCTTTTCTAAGATTTTGCGTTTCAATGCAGACCGCATTGGATTTCCAAACAATTTTACAATTTACGATACACAAGACTCCAAAAGTTTGTTAAAAGACATCATCAAAGAGTTTAGTTTGGATGATAAGACATACAAAGTAAACCAGGTGTTTGGACGAATTTCAGCGGCGAAAAACAATTTAGTTTCTCCGGAAGCCTATCAAGGAAATGAAGAAATTCAGTTAGAGGACAAACAAACGCGTCGACCAGAGATTGGACGAATCTACCAATCCTATGCAAATCGTTGTCAAAAAGCAGGTGCGATGGACTTCGACGATTTGCTCTATTACACCAATGTTCTGTTGCGCGATTTTCCAGATGTGCTGCATTACTATCAGCAAAAATTTAAATACATATTGGTCGATGAGTACCAAGACACCAACTACGCACAATACTTAATTGTCAAGAAATTAGCTGCTGCCTATCAGAATATCTGTGTCGTTGGTGACGATGCCCAAAGTATTTATTCCTTCCGTGGAGCGAATATTCAGAATATCTTGAATTTCCGAAAAGATTACCCGGATTT
>CAIOSO010000139.1 GCA_903860985.1 uncultured Flavobacteriales bacterium | reverse complement strand
GAATACTATAAATGGACGCAATGGATCTTCAAACAACTATTTGATTGTTATTACGATGTAAAAACAAATAAAGCCGAACGTATTTCTCAATTGATACATCAATTTGAATCAGAAGGAAATGCACACATTCAGGCTGTCACAGATTACGAAGGACAATTCACCTCTGTTGAATGGAACGCTTTTTCGGTTCACCAAAAAGAAGAAATCATCCAAGCTTACCGACTTGCTTATCTTGCGGAAAGTTGGGTGAATTGGTGTCCAGCTTTAGGCACCGTTCTAGCGAATGATGAAATTGTCAATGGTGTTTCTGAGCGTGGCGGACATCCAGTAGAACAAAAACGCATGCGTCAATGGTCGATGCGTATCAAAGCATATGCAGAACGATTATTGGAAGGATTAGACCGCATCGATTGGTCTGATTCCATCAAAGAACAACAGCGAAATTGGATTGGAAAATCCCAAGGTGCGAGTGTGACCTTTGCCATTGAAAATTCAACGGAAAGCATCGAAGTTTTTACCACGCGTCCAGATACTATTTTTGGTGTTTCCTTCATGGTGTTAGCGCCTGAACATCCGTTGGTGAATCAATTGGTGAGTGCAGACTGCAAAGATGCCGTAGAAAATTACCAAAGAGAAGCAGGATTAAAATCGGAACGCGATCGTCAAGCTGATGTGAAAAACATTACTGGACAAGCACTAGGTGCATATGCAATTCACCCATTTAATGGAGAACGTATTCCCATTTGGATTGGGGACTACGTTTTAGCATCGTATGGAACAGGAGCTGTGATGGCCGTTCCATGTGGCGATCAACGCGATTATGATTTCGCTAAACACTTCGATTTAGAAATCAAAAATATTTTTGCGGATATTGACATCAGTGAACAAGCATACACAGAGAAAGATGCGCGCATTGCTCATTCTGACTTTTTAGATGGACTTGAAGCGAAAGCAGCAATGAAGAAAGCCATCGAGGCCATTGAAGCAAAAGGAATTGGAAAAGGGAAAACAAATTTCCGTCTGCGTGATGCGGTATTTTCTAGACAGCGTTATTGGGGAGAACCCTTCCCGGTTTCGTATGAAAACGAAATTCCATCGTTGATTTCAGATGAGTTCTTACCGATTGAACTTCCGGAAGTCGACAAATATTTGCCAACAGAAGACGGCGAGCCACCTTTAGCAAGAGCAACAAAAGAAGCATGGAATCACTTCCAAGGTGACCGAATGGAACACAACACGATGCCAGGATGGGCGGGAAGTTCTTGGTACTTCTTGCGTTACATGGATCCGAATAATGAACAGGAGTTCGTCAGCAAAGAAAAAGTAGACTACTGGCAAAATGTGGATTTGTATATTGGTGGTTCGGAGCACGCCACCGGACACTTACTATATTCCAGATTCTGGACTAAATTCCTTTACGATCAAGGATTCATTCCATTTGATGAGCCCTTTGCTAAATTGATTAATCAAGGGATGATCTTAGGCAAATCAGCCATTGCCTTCAAGGATACTGATGGTAATATGCACTCGTATGACCTGATCTCATCCGATGTTTCAAACTTCCGGGAAGTCCGCATCCTAATTGATTTAATTCAAGACGATGAAAGCATTGACCTAGCTGAATTGCGCAAATGGCAACCGCAGTTTGAGGACATGCATTTTGTGACAAATGAGCAAGGTAAAATCATCGTGAAACGCGAAGTGGATAAAATGTCCAAACGCTGGTATAACGTGGTTACTCCGGATGATTTATGTGACAAATATGGCGCAGACACCTTGCGCATGTACGAGATGTTCTTGGGTCCATTGGAACAAAGTAAGCCTTGGGATACAAAAGGTATTACCGGTGTTCATGGATTTTTGAAAAAATACTGGAGACTTTTCCATCAAACTGGACATTTTCAAGTAAGTGATGGGGAAGCGTCAAAAGAGTCCATGAAATCCTTGCATAAAACCATCAAGCGCCTAAGAGATGATTTGGATCGTTTTTCCTTTAACACAGGTGTTTCTTCGTTTATGATTTGTGTGAACGAATTAACAGATCAAAAATGCAACAACCGTGAAGTTTTGACGCAGTTGAGTATTTTAATGGCGCCATATGCACCGCACATTACGGAAGAAATATGGTCTAAATTACAGTTAGATGGCAGCAGCATCTTCGATCAATCCTATCCCGTATTTGAAGCGAATTATTTGAAAGAATCAGATTTCGAATACCCTGTATCCTTTAATGGAAAACTGCGATTTAAGGTGAGTTTAAGTGTGGATTTAACCCCGAAGGAAATTGAAGCCCACGTGTTAAACATGCCGGAGGCTCAAAAATACTTAGAAGGCAAAGTACCAAAGAAAACCATTATTGTTCCTGGAAGAATTGTGAATTTCGTTAGTTAACGAAATGTGATAAAAGCGAATCTGCATTTTTGATCTCTGTCACGTATCCGATTAATTCCATTGAATACAAATTGATCTGTGCTCCACCGGCAAAAAGCATGGCGTTTGGAGCATCCTTTTTCAACTGCTTGAAATAATTAATGAGAAAAGGTTTGTCAATCGCCGTTAACCAACTACTAATGATGGCTTTCGGTTGAATTCGCTCAATGCAATCTAGTAGGGAATCGTAAGGAAGACTTTGACCTAAATAAACCGTATGAAATCCTTTACTTCTTAGTAAATATTGGTAAAAAAGCAATCCGATTTCATGCCAATCATGTTCAGGTAAATAGAGCATCACAGGATTCGATTTATCAGCAGGAATTTCTTGCTTATCGATTTCAGAAATAATTTTTTGACGGATGAGGTTTGAAATAAAATGTTCCTGTGCGGCACTGATGCTATTTACTAACCACATCACACCGATTCTTTCTAGAAAAGGCATGAGATCTTCGCTAAATGTTTTAGTGAGGCCCTTATCGTCAATAAGTACTTGCAGTGTTTCGCTAAAAAGCTGCTCATCCGTATGCAACAAAGCCAAAATTAATTTCTCTTCTGTGAAATCAACATTTCGACTCATCTTAATGTCCCAAACCAAACGGTTGATTTTGTCTTTATCCCATTCAGCTATATGAGAAATTTTATGACCATTTTTATTCAGCAAACTGATATTCAATAAAGAAGACAAATCTTGGTCACTATAAGTTCGGATTTGGGTTTCTGTTCGTTCAGGAATTAAAATCCGATAACGTTTTTCCCAAATACGAATCGTATGTGCTTTAATCCCTGTGAGGATTTCGATGTCTTTGATTTTATATTCTGCCATGTCCGCTAAGATACAATTAAACAACTGATGACAATTTTTGTTTGCATTGCCTAGAAAATATTTTTATTCAAGTACCTTTGTACCATGATTATTAAAGAAGCTACGTTCCTTATTTCGAATACAGAAATTGCAAAATGTCCAACGGATGAAAAACCGGAGTTCGCGTTCATTGGCCGCTCAAATGTTGGAAAGTCCTCTTTGATTAACATGTTGACTGGAAAGAAAAACCTAGCAAAGACCTCGTCTACGCCAGGTAAAACCCAATTAATCAACCACTTTGTGATCAATGATAAATGGTACTTGGTGGATTTGCCTGGTTACGGATACGCGAAGGTGTCAAAGTCCAAACGAAATAACTGGGAAAAATTTATTTCCGATTTTTTAACCAAACGAAAAGAACTCGAAAACATCTTTGTTTTGTTAGACGCTAGACTAGAACCACAAAAAATCGACTTAGAATTTATGAACTGGTGCGGTGAGAAAAATTTACCTTTTTCGATGGTCTTCACGAAAATTGACAAAATATCAAGTTCGGCGCTTCAGAAAAATCTAGCGAAATACAAAAAAGAAATGTTGAAGTACTGGGAAGAACTTCCACCGGTATTTACGACGTCTGCTACTTCAGGATTCGGTAAAGAACCTATCTTGAACTACATCGGACAAATCCTAACTTAGTTGACTTTCAACACTTTGGCGAATTGCTTTTGTGTAGAATTGGAAATCTCCAAAATATAATTTCCGCTTCTTAGGTGATTTAATGGAATCGTTTCTGAAATTGGTCCAGCTTGTTGCATTTTTCCATCTAAGGAATAGAGGGTGTAACGCGTAAATGCGCTGCTGAATTCAGTGGATAAATGAATTTCATCTTGAACAGGATTCGGATAAATGCTAAATGTTGTGGCTAACTCTTCCATGCCGATAATGTAATCGCAGGCCCCTGAAAAATGAGGTGCATAGGTGGCAAAGTTATCGTGTGAATAACAACGAAAAGGCCCACCCTCATTCCCGTCCACAGCTCCATCAAATTGATCATAGGGAAGGAAATACGATCCAATGAATCCAATATTTTCAACAATCGTGTCTTGAACACCCAAGGAACTCAAATCTGGATGGCAAAAATCCACCACGACATATTTTCTCGTTTCATTGTTGATGGTTTTGTTGCCAGTTGCCAAGACTTTTAAACGACTATTATCCGGGCAAACACTCGTAGTTGGTTGCTTCGCCATGCGCCAATGTTCACCAACTAGAGCATTGAAATGATACAGTGTATCCCATTGATTTTGATACCGAAGGAAAATGACACCATTGTTTTCATAGGTTAACTCCTTTCCAATAGAACTGCTTATCACAGCCATGCTCCAATCAATTCCATGAAACGTTTTGGAAAGTATTTTCGCGGTTTGCCCATCAATTAGTGTGTCTCCCGAGTACAATACATCTACGTAACCCGGAAAAAATCCATAGTACGAATATTTCCAATTGGCACCGGATGGCGACCAATTTTGCGCATGAAATGAAAAAGTAAAACAAGGTAAATAATACAAGGAACGATGTTTTCATGGCGACTGAGTTTAGTCAAAATTAGCGTTTTTTTTAACACACGATAACTCAGCATATTCTTGTTGAAGGTGCGTACGAGTGAATTCCAATCTCGAATAGAAGGAAAGTCCTAGGAGGACACTTGAAAATTCCTTCTGAATTCCCTATTTTTGCCTAAATTATCGAAATTATGGGAAGAGCCTTTGAATACCGCCGAGCAGCAAAAGAAAAACGTTGGGACAAGATGTCTAAAATTTTCCCCAAATTAGGAAAAGCCATTACCATGGCGGCCAAAGAAGGAGGGGTTGATTCAGCAACGAATGCGAAGTTGAGATCTGCCATTCAAAATGCGAAGTCGGAAAACATGCCAAAGGACAATATTGAAGCAGCAATTAAGCGTGCCGCCCAAAAAGATATTGCCTCATTTACGGAAGTAAACTACGAAGGAAAAGGGCCACATGGAGTTTTGGTTTATGTTGAATGTGCTACGGATAATCCAACCAGAACAGTTGCCAATGTGAAATCATATTTCAATAAGGCAGGAGGAATGGTGGTTCCAAACGGTTCAATGGAGTTCATGTTTGCACGAAAAAGTGAATTTGAAATCGTTAAAACGGCAGAAATGGATCCAGAAATGCTCGAATTGGAATTAATCGATGCAGGCTGTGAAGGAATCGAAGTAGAAGATGATTTGATCATAATTACAGGAGATTACACTTCCTTTGGCACCATTGCTAAAGCCTTGGAAGATTTGGGGACGGAAGTTCAAAAAGCGAGCTTAAAACGCATTCCAACCACACCAGTGGAATTCTCAGAAGAACAATTAATCGACATTGAAAAAATGTTAGACAAAATCGAAGACGACGACGATATTCAACAAGTCTTCACAAATATTGCTTAAGACAAAATAAAATCGATCATTTTCAGTTATATTAGTCTGGCCTTGCACCTATGATGAAATTTTACACACGTACGTACTTTCTGTTTTTAGCACTCATTTTCTTAGGTGCTTGCTCTACGGAGAGCAATACGTTTGTCAATAGAACGTATCATTCAACAACCGCTCGATTTAATGGTCATTTCAATGCGCAAGAACTATTGCGTGTTTCACTAAAAACATATTATAGTAGCAGAAAAGATGATTTTTACGCCATCTTGCCGATTAATCCATTGCCGAGTGAGACAGAGGCTAAAGGAATGCTCCCAGCTATCGACACGGCGGTCTCTAAATGCACGAAAGTCATTTTGAACCACAGCATGCCAAGCGCTGAAGACATGTTCAATAAACAAGCCGAATACAATACTTGGATTGATGAGAACTGGCTGACCGTTGGACAAGCATTTTTCTACCGAAGAGATTATGATCGTGCACTAAGTAACTTTCAATTCGTAAAACGCTTTTTTGTGAAAGATCCATCTACTTATGCGGCGGAATTATGGATTGCTAAAATTTTCATAGAACAACGAAAATTCTCGGACGCCAAATTAATACTAGATGGACTTAACGAAGTTGCACAAGTACAAAAGAAAAAAACAGTAAAAGATTATATCCCGTTCGTAAAAAAGAAGGAGAAAAGTGAAGCGCCAATCATGAATACAAGCCTTCAGTTTGATATCCACAAAACGTATGCTGACCTCGCGATAAAACGTAAAGACTACGAGGAAGCAATCAATGGACTAGTACTGGCTGTCGAAAAATGTAAGGACGGAAAAGAAAAAGCACGTTTAAATTTTATTTTAGCTCAGCTATATCAACAAGCCAATCAACTTCCTGATGCAGAAAAGTGTTTTTCCAAAGCCATGAAGGCATCTGCTCCTTTTGACATTTCCTTCAATGCGCGTTTGAATAGAGCTATTGTTGGAGGTG
>CAIOSO010000138.1 GCA_903860985.1 uncultured Flavobacteriales bacterium | reverse complement strand
GATGAAGAAGGAAGACTCGTGAAAGATGTCACTGAAGGTATTCATCAAATCGTATGGCGTGTCGATGGAAAAGTTCGCGAAATCAACCGAACCAGTACTTCGACAAGGTCAAGATTAAAATTCGATTACGATGCAATGGGCAGGCGAATTGCCAAACATGTGTATAATAATCAAACTGGGTTGCTGATTAAGAGTACGTATTACCTCTTGGATGCACAAGGTAACACCATGTCTACGTATGACTATGCTCCCGGTCCGAATCAAACAATGAGCTATCAATTGAAAGAACGTCATATTTTCGGTAGTGCACGTATAGGAATGTATGCTGAATCTGTTGTTTTGGTTGAAAACCCAAGTACTGAAAACAGCAATATTCTGGTGAACCAAGGTTTCAAACAATACGAGCTGACCAATCATTTGGGGAATGTCTTAACAGTTATTCACGACATCAAAATTCCATTAAACAATGGCACAGGTCCGGCAGTAAGTTCAAATCGCGTCGGTATACGAACCTGCTCCGATTACAGTCCATTTGGAGTGGAGTTGGATGGTAGAACGGTGAGTGGTGGGTATCGATATGGGTTTCAGAATCAAGAGAAAGATGATGAGGTGAAGGGAGAAGGAAACTCTTTGAATTTCGAGTATCGAATTCATGAGTCGAGAATTGGAAGATTCTTTTCAGTAGATCCATTACAAATAAAATTCCCTTGGAATAGTTCATATGCATTTAGTGAAAATAATTTAATTCATGCTAAAGAATTAGAAGGTCTACAAAAAGAAATAATAATTGATAATAGCTTAAAAAATTACAAATATCGGGAAGTCAATGTTCTCAAAGAACATGAACTGTACAAGGGAGGTGAATTTTACACTTACAGCCAAATCCTGCATAATATTGGCATTCTGAGTAATAAGGAGGTTTTACGATATGACTTTAAGTCTTTTGGAAATGAATATCAAAATGGAGATTTAATTTATTTTGCAATATATAATGCTTCATGGAAATTCGAGGGGATTAAGGTTAATCTTACTGTAAAAATTAACACAGGAGCGTCTACTCACATAACTGGATCAAAGTTAATTGATTACCCATTGGCATTAATCGGGACTGGTTACTTTTCACAAGTTTATAGCAAATCACTTAGACCACTGTATTCACAAGTAAATAAAAATGTTTCAAGTACAGCGATGTCCTTGGCAACGAATAAGGTGTTAACTTATACAGATGCCGCAATTTGGGCTAACAAAGCTAGAAATGCCATGAAAACAGCTTTTTTAAATTCAACTCCAGAGGATTTAAGAAATTTAATTTTTGAATATAATACAAGTAGAGGTTTAAATAAATATGGCACAAAAACTTATGACGAATTAATAACTTCAGGAAAATCAAATTTGGAAATAATTCAATCGGCAGGAAATACTCAGCCTTCATTACAATCAATTGGAGAGAACATTTATAAACAATTAGGGGCAAAATCTTTGCCGATATTAAAAAAATATAAAGTCAATATTAAAAATAAATAGATGATTGTTCAACATTTTAGAAATTCGGAAAAGTTAATTTCTGTTGAAAAAAATGGTTCGTTCTGCAAACAGAATAACCTTCTGATGAATGAACCTAGTTCTGGATTCTATATTAAAAATGAATTAAATGAAATTCTTGTATTTTATTTTTACAAAAATGTCTCATTTCTTCAATTTAAAGGAGTTAAAATAATGTTCTTTGGTTCTGATGTAAAGTTAGATTGTTTCCAAATCAATAATAGCAGGTGGATCATTGAATGTGAGCAATTCGAACTAAAAATCAAATTTTGCTACACCCCTTATTTTTATGATCCTTTCGATGATGATAATGAAACAGATGTAAATTTTGGATTATGGCTTTTGGAATTAAAAAAAGACCCATTCCGTTATGATCGTGTTAAGTCTTCCTTTTCTAAAAGAAACTGGTTATAATTGAATGATTAAATTTATTAAGAAGGTTATAAAACTGAGAATCTTGGTATTAAATAACGACTAATATTAAAAGAAATAAAAAAATATCCCTAAAATTAAACGTACTCGTGATTTAGGACTCTAAAAAAATGTAAATCAAAACAGAAAATACTGAAGGATTCTTTTGTTTTTGATTCAACCTAAAAAACTATCTAATTTCTTTTCCCTTAGTACAAGTGCTATAAATTACCGTACATCTACTTATTTAATGAAAGCCACTTCCCCCCTATTCTATTTAAGAATCCTTTACTGTGCTTGTTTTTTGGCTAAGCACCATGTTGATGGCACTTACTTTAGAGGGAAAAGTTTTGTTTTATGATTGTTTAATTTAGGGTCAATTAATTACACTAATAAAAAGAACTTATGTTGACCATCAAAGCAATTAAAACTGGACCAAAACCCAAAACAGACAACGGTGATTTAGACAAAAGACGTAGAGTAGCACCGCCAAATGCGCCAAAATATAATCCACCTTTAAAGGTTCAGAAACCGAAGAAGTGAAAGTAAAGTGGAGAAAACGGACATATTGACCACCCCAAAACGGAGTATACTAACCAGCAATTTTCATTTGCCTAACATCGCGATTTAAGAGATTTATTTCCTAATAAAAATTATTATTGCCAAACAAATGATGCTAAACGAGGAAAACACTACGGATGAGTACTGGAATAATTTCAATCATATATATTTGGTAAAATAAAAGTTAGAAATATAATCGAAATTATTTTATCTTTACATTTCTATTAAGGATATGTCCCATATATTACCACATATCTTTTCTTAAGATGTAACAATGGCTAGAAGATATTTATCGAAGAATCTACTGGAGGACCAACAACAATTCATTCGACTATTGGATGAATTTGAAATTGATATTTTCAGCATCGATTCTGTTGAAAAAACAGTAGATTATGAATTTTCAAACTTGAATGAAATTTTGGAAAATCTCGTTGAAAAAGAATTTCTATCCAGAATTGAGCGAGGAAAATACTGCAGAACGAACTATCGAGATGAAAAAGTAATTGGATGTCATTTGGTTTCAGATGGAGTAATTGCCTATTGGTCGGCCTTGAACATCCACGGTCTTACCGAACAATTTCCTAATACCGTCTTTATTCAAACGACCAAGGTGAAAAGTGAAAAAAGTGTATTTGGCGTACCCTATCAGTTCGTGAAGATAAATCCAAGAAAAAAAACGAATGTCCAGAATGAAGGCTTCGGCAATCACCGATATGCTATTACAAACATAGAAAAAACTATTGTTGATTGTTTCGATTTGCCTCAGTATTCAGGAGGCTATTCAGAGTTGATACGTGCTTTCAACGAAGCTGAACTAGATCAGGACAAACTCATTGAATCTTGTAAAGCAATAAACAATCTGTCCGCAATAAAAAGAATCGCTTTTCTTGCTGAATTATTGCAAAAAAAGAAACTTTCACGCTTTTTGAAATTTGCAGAAACAATGGTAAATCCACGTTATGTATTAATGGACCCTTTCGGACTCGATGAAGGTGTATTCAACAGCAAATGGAAACTACGTTTGAATATTACA
Source organism: uncultured Flavobacteriales bacterium (assembly GCA_903860985.1). Lineage (GTDB taxonomy): Bacteria > Bacteroidota > Bacteroidia > Flavobacteriales_D > Crocinitomicaceae > UBA952. Next base: position 12,187 of record CAIOSO010000138.1, on the reverse strand, counting down.
GAAGCGGATATTCTACATATGTGTAACAAGCAATATTAATGATTAGAAAGAAGGAAATAGAACAAAAAGCAGAAATGCAGCAGGTGCCTAAATCAACAATCGATAAAGATTGGGTACTGGGTCATTTTATTGATGCTATATTTTCCGTTACGGAATGTCGTGACAGTTTGGTGTTCAAGGGAGGAACTTGTTTACGCAAATGTTATTTCCCCGAATATCGTTTTTCAGAAGATCTCGACTTCACATCCATCAACCCAGCTTTTGTGCTAGATAGGAAATTATTGACACAAATAACAGATTTGATAACGAGCCGAACGGAAGTTCCACTGTTCATTCAGGAAATCACGGAATTACGATTCAATGATCAATTAACTGGATATAAGGCGATCGTTAAATTTTGGGGCGCAGATCATTCATCCAATCAAGCACCACCAACTCCAGATCGTTGGAGCACGAGCGTTAAAATTGAAATCATACGTTACGAATTAATGGTTTTTCCAGCTGAAGAAAGAGAAGTATTTAACCCCTATTCAGATTCACTGTCGGCTTCACCATTGATAATCCCTTGCTATTCATTACGCGAAGTGCTAGCGGAAAAATTACGAGCGCTTATACAGCGTTCATATACAGCTCCACGTGACTTTTATGATATATGGTATTTAGCAAACAATCAGTTAGCCATTGATTGGAAAGAAATAAAAGATGCTTTTCATGTAAAAATGAACTTTAAAAATTTAGAATTCGAGGGAATTCACCAAATGATGAATGAAAGCAATGATAAACAAGTAAAAGCTGGATGGCAAAATAGTTTAGCCCATCAAATTCCAGGTGGGATAAAACAATCTTACGAAGAGGTAAAGCATGAATTAATAGAACTCCTGAATGAAATTTTCAACAAGTAATTACCTCATTTTTCTGAACTGTAAGGTAGCCCGCTACTTTTAAACACTTCACATCCTCCCCACCCTCTCCAAATCCGCCCTCAACAAGTTCGATATTTCAGACCTTTCGCCCACAACCCTGACGATACTGTCAGGGTTTTTTTTTGCACAATATTTTCAGGCGAGAAGTCTATCCCGATCGAGGCACGAGCATCGGGAAGCCTGTGTGGGACCACCCAAGCGGGGATTTCCTTTGAAAAATCGAAATCCCCTTTTTTATACCCACCAACTCCAATAATTTTTATATCTCACCACAATAAGTTAATTTCGAGCACTCTTTCAAAATGCCGTGAAAAAATACCTACTTATTTCGTACAAAGTTGCCATCCATCTCCTTGCTTTAATGGCGCTTTTCTTGATGTTTACTGCGCTGGCGGTGAAAATGAAATGGACCAATGAAAAAGGGGACGTGGACATCAATAACCGTTATTTTGATAAGGTTTCGGCGAGCTATAGCCAGCCTTTGGATTCAACCAATGAACAGTATTTAAAAGCACGGGTTTTTCAGAAACTCGGTGTGCTTTCCCACCGCCATCCGATGAACGCAGAAATCATTCTTTCGGCCTATCAAAAATCGAAGGATGTCCGCATTGCTGCGCGCATGTTGGATGCGATTCAATTGCTCTTGAAAAAGGACAAATACCTGCAACGAGAATTTGCGAAAATCAATCATTACCGCAGCAAGCAATCGAAAACTTTGTATCCGTGGGCGCATTCACAGGCGTGGAAGGACTTCTGTAAAGCAGTCGCACACGACAAACACGCGATCGACTCCGTGGCACGAATGACAGGTGTGGAACCGCGTCTTTTAGTGATGTGCTTAGTGGGAGAACAAGTACGCATGTTCAACTCTGGACGCGAAAAATTCAAAAAGTATGTCGTTCCGTTTAGTCGTTTAATCCTACCGAAAAATCGAGGTTATGGCGTAACTGGAATCCTGCAACATACCGCCCTGCGAATCGAAAACACCTTGTTTGATGTGAAATCGCCCTTCTATGCGGGTGACTATTTTCAAAATTGCATCAACGTGAACGATTCCTTTCCAGAAGGAATTAACGATACGATTGAATCCCACAAACTAAAGACCATTCAGCGATTGATCAAAGGTGGTGATCACTACTATTCGTATTTGTACACGGCATTTTTGATTCGTCAGTACCAAGCGCAATGGGAACATGCTGGATTTTCACTGGCGTACCGACCAGAAATCATCGGAACCTTATACAACCTTGGATACCAGAAAAGCAAACCGAGTGCACATCCAAAAGTGGGTGGATCTGATTTCATGGTAGCAAACCGCATGTATACCTTTGGCGGACTATGCTACGAGTTTTATTACAGCGGAGAATTACAGAACTTATTCCCTCTGACCAAAGAACCAATCATCCCTGTAAAGGAATTGGAAGTGAAAAACAAAGACCTCATCCTTCAGCGCAAAAAGATGGAAGAGGAACGACTGAAACTGGAAGCAGAGACAGCTGAAAGTCAAGAAGGAAAGTAGTCCTACCGACTTAAAAGCAATGTCCTATCTGGAAAAAGAATTGTTTGTCCTCTTTGGAGATCGCATAGTCGAACCGCAAAATGGTATTGACATTCCATGCAATGCGTAATCCGAGTCCGCCATTGGATCGAAGGTTCTGAACATTTTGATGCCACATCGACGCACCGGAATCCCACACGGCGCCAAAATCGTAAAAGGGAACCGCACTAAAAGCCAAATGCTGCTTAAGCAAATCCATTTCTCCAAAACGATAGCGCAACTCGATATTATTAAAAAACATCCACTTGGACAAAAAACGACTTTGCTTGAATCCACGTAATGTTTGACCACCCCCGAGCCCTTCAATACTGCCTTCGGAGGTCCATTGGTCCTGATACTCGTAAAATGGTGCATCCAAAGCAGTATATCCCATGGAAAAACGAGCCGCAAAAATCAATTTTTTAAAGGAACTAGGAAGCAAACGCTGATAAACATTGATATGGGCAAAGGTTTTATTGAAGTTAAATTGTGAACCCAAGGCCTTCAAGCAAAGCTCATTCGTTAATTCCGCAAAAACTCCACTGGAAGGATCGCCTTCTAAGTCGCGGGTATCGTAGATGAATCCAGCCTGGACAAAGGAAACCAAGTTTTGACCCATCCCACGAATCAATCCGCTTTGCACATCGTTTGCCAACAAGGAATTTCCTGAAAAGGGACTCAAATTCAATTTAGCTATTTCATAGCCCGCCAATAAACGAATGCGTCCTTCGTAAAGTGAACGTTCCATGCTGATGTTTAAAATCGCCTCTTTTTTGGTGTACTGATGGTAAAAAGTGTTTTGTCCTGTAAGGGAACTTTCATAAGCAGAATATGTGGCATGATGTACCATATTTTGACTAGAATCGCCCGAGGGGAAATAACTCAATCCGGGAATCGTTTCTTTTTCATTAATGCCGAAGTACAATAAATTCGGATTAATTTCATAGGCTAATTCACCTCGCAAACGCCATTTGGTATTGAGAATGTAGGGCACATCGACCGTCAACATGATTTCCTTTTGCTGCTTACTGGTTACAAAAAGCGCCAAGTCAATTTCCGCACGATAAGGCGTGTATTTGAAAAAAGGATCCGATTTCTTTCCATTAAAAAAAATACTTCCTTCGACACCGACGCCAAATCCATTCACTGGGTCTGAACTAATGTCTGGAACACCTGTCACGTACATGCCTTCCTTTTTGGAAGCTAAATCTTCTTCGGAAAGTTGTTTCTCCTTCGCGATGGCAAAGGGAAGTTTCAAGGAATCTCCTACTTGTTTTACTTGTCCAACAGAGACAAATGACCACAAGGTCAATATGGAAAAGAGTCGAAAAGAAATGTTCATGGAGAGGAACGTTTTGAGTTTAACAATATTAATCATAAAAAAATCTACCTCATTCAAAATCAGTATAAAAGATTAAAAAAAAATCATTTGACACCCCAACTTTTTACAGAGCGAGTTCGTCTTGAATTATATTGGGGGACTAACGCAATTTTTTGAAGGAATAAGTCTCTCATAAACTATGGAAAACAGCTAAACTAGATCTCCAAACTTAAAACCATGAAAAAAACCCTTTACTCTGCATTTCTTTTGATAAGCTCTTGCTTTTTTCAGAGCAATGTAAACGCTCAAATTCTGCATTCAGAAAGTTTTGATGCCACTCAATTTTTACCGACAGGATGGGCAACTGTTGGAACGGCTCCAGATTGGACTCGTTCAACAACGTTTTCCGCTCCTATTGTCGGAGGTCCACACTCTGGAGCTGGAATGGCCCGTCTTCGTTACCCTACCAATGGCACAGGAGCATCGGTTCTAGAATCAATAGCCACACCGGTCTTTGATTTAACCGGACGTGGAACGAATGTCGTACCGGTTAGTTTCTGGATTTACCGCGATTCATTAGTCCCGGCAAACATTGATACTTTAGGAGTATTCGTTAATACAGCAGCGAATCTGACAGGTGCAACAAAAATTGGAACAGTTGCTCGTAATCGCAGCGTCAATGTTCCGGATACCAAAGCAACAAATGGCTGGTATCAATATACGTTTAACATTCCTTCAAATTTCGCTGGAGCAACGAATTACGTCATCTTCCAAGGAACGGTTTATGGTCCTTCTGCAACAGCTCGACGCATGTATGTGGACGATATTGAATGGACAGAATTTCCACCAGTATGTTCAGGAACGCCAACAGGAGGCGCCATCACTTCCACAACAACACTCATTTGTGGAGGTAGCGGATCTGCCGATTTAACATTAACAGGTGCTTCCTCTGGAACAGGAATTAGTTACCAATGGTTTACTTCAGCGAATCAAAATGGACCTTACATTCCGATAGGATCAAATTCTACTGCAGCCCTAACCGGAACACTAAATGCTAATCAATACTATTATAACTTGGTTTCATGTGCGGGATCAGGACTAAGTGCTTCTAGCGACACACTATTGATTGAAGTAAATCCAAATCCAAGTCCCGTGGTAAGCATTTCCATGGCGAATGATACGATTTGTCGTTTCGATACACTAAACTTAAGCGCTTCTGGAGCAAGCACATATCAATGGAGCACGAATGCCAACCCAAATTTAAGTACGTCAGCAACAGCTACGGACGTTCCTTTAAACACAACAATGTACACGGTTATTGGATATGATGCTTTAGGTTGTCCTTCTCAACCAACGCAACAAATCATCGTTGTTGGACGCCGTCCAAACATTAACGGATTTACCAATTCAAACGTGACCATTTGTTCTGGTGGTTCATCGCAATTAACAGTCAATGCCACGAGTGGTGTCGGCGGTGGAGGTGTCACCCTTTCTTACCAATGGAATCCAAATGTTGGAACAACGAACTCTGTAACCGTATCACCGACTAGTACCACACTTTATACAGTAACCGTTGTTGGACAATATGGCTGTACCTCAACAGATACGACAACAGTGAACGTTAATCCGAACGCAATAAGCCCAATTATTTCTGTGACTCCAGATTCCCTGAACTTCTGTCAAGGAACAACCGGAAACACAGTGGATTTAACAGCCACTGCAAATATTACTGGAGCAACATACACTTGGACTGCCAGTGCAGGTCCACCAATTACTGCAACAACAGGAACATTGACAGCAAATGTTGGAAACAATACGGTAACGTATACCGTTACAGGAACGGATCCAGCAAATGGATGCTACTCCTCCGCGAGCGCAACGATTTACGTGCGTCCTGTTCCAAATGTGAACCTTGTTTCTCAAAATACAACCGTTTGTTTGAACGGAAGCGCCGTATTATTTACCCAAGTAACGAATACTCAAGGAACGCCAGCGAATACCTACACGTATGATTGGACTCCAGCGGGAACGAATGCGCAAGTCATTACCTACGCACCAACAGCAACTGGATATGTCTATGTAACAGTAACAAGTCCTTACGGATGTAGCAATAACGACTCCTTAATGGTGACGGTTGATAATACCTTAACAAGTCCGAACTTATCTTTGACAGCTACATCGAACCTCCTTTGCAGTGATAATTTAAGTCCAGTTTTGTTAACAGCAACAACAGATGCGGTAGGTTCTTCTTATACATGGACACCAAACTTCATCAACCAAAACATTGATACGATTACCGTGAACCCACAAAATTCTACAAACTATAGCGTAACAGTGACCGATCAAAATGGATGTACAACCGCTTCATCCACTTCCGTAGTTGTAAGTCCGGCTCCAGTTGCTGGATTCACCTCAGCAAATCTACCGACACTTGAAGTAAGCTTTACGAATACCTCCACAAACGCCTCAACATCTTCATGGGATTTTGGTGATGGGTATACGAGCAATGTCACAAATCCCATTCATGGCTATTTCACAAGTGGTACCTTTACAGTGACCTTAATCGTGACAAATTCAGATGGATGTGACGACACAACAAGCACAACCATTCAAGCACAAACGACAGGATTAGATGAATTTGCAACTTCATTCGTTCTTTACCCGAATCCAACAAATGGCTTGCTAACAATTCAAAATACCCTTCAAACAAACGGTACGATTCACATTTTCTCTGCAACTGGAACACAAATTATAAGCACTCAATTTGCAGGTTCCGATGCACATGTAGACTTGACTGACTTGAATAGAGGTATCTACTTCGTTCAAATCACGAATGATCTTGGACAAATGTCTACGCACCGCGTAGTGAAACAATAAAAGTTTAGCTAAAAAATGATGAGCCCTTCTTCAGCAATGGAGAAGGGTTTTTTTATTGCATTCATCCCCGCATCGCTGGTTTGCAATCCAGCCGTACTAACAAAAAATAACCGCACCGCTGGATTTGTAATCCTGCGGTACTTCATATTCCTGCGTTACTCACAAAAATACCCCCCCCCCATTTCTACTCATCCTTTTTAATTTGACTAAATTTATCGCTCAAAGCGAAATATGCAAACCGAAGAAACAAATTCGCAGCATTTATAGAGCTAACCAAAGTTGTTTACGACATGCGCCTAAATAAATTCATTAGTGAAAGTGGACTCTGTTCTCGACGTGAGGCAGATAAATTCATTGAACGTGGATTAGTGTTCATCAATAAGCGAAAAGCAACGATTGGAGACCAAGTGAAGGTTGGAGATAAGGTTCGTGTCAATGGAACGGAGTTGGAGCCGCGCGAAGGAGAGGACATCGTTTTTATCGCCTTGAACAAACCAGTTGGAGTGACATCCACTACGGAGGAAAATGTGCGTGATAACATCGTGCAATTCGTCAATCACAGCAAACGGATTTTTCCCGTTGGACGCCTGGACAAAGATTCACAAGGACTCATCTTTTTGACGAACAACGGCGATATCATCAACAAGATTTTACGGGCTGGAAACAACCACGAAAAGGAATACCTAGTGACCGTCAACAAGCCCTTGACTCCGGAAATGATCTCCGGGATGGCGAAAGGAGTTTCGATTTTAGGCGTCAACACGAAAAAATGCAAAGTTGTTCAAGAAGCAACGCAGGTATTTCGGATTACACTCATTCAAGGACTCAACCGACAAATTCGACGCATGTGCGAACACTTTGGTTATGAAGTAACGAAGTTAGAGCGTGTCCGCATCATGAACATTGGACTGAAAGGATTACCCGTAGGAGAATGGCGTGATTTGACCGAAAGTGAAATGGAAATCATCAACAACTTATTGGAAGATTCTACCAACGAGGATGAGCGAAAATCATCAAAGCCGTCAACACCGAAAAAACCGAAAACAGCGAGTACATCGAGTAGCTCGCATCCGCCAAAATCCAAAAAGCCCTATTTGAGCAGTCCGAACTTTGGGAATCCACCAAAGAAAAAGGAACAGCGCGGCGGAACGACAAAAAAATCGAATTCACGTCGGCCTAAAGGACGTTAATTTTTTTGTTTCAGAATTGGTACGCCATTCCCATTTGCAGTCCAAAAGAGAAGTAACGATTTTTAGTAAATGTTGAATTTACCACGTTTCCAAGTGACATACGGTACGTCGGTGCGAGTGAAAAACGATAGCGGTCAAAGATGTACATGAATTCTAGTTGCGCCATTCCAGTAGCTGTCCAAGTACCTGCATTTTCCAAAGAAAGTGTTACTAAATCAGGTTGAATGTATCGTCCCTGTTGTTGAAGTACGTGTCCAACGGAACAACCGATGTTGGCACTCCATTCAAATGTTTGAAATACTTGACGGTATCCCAAATAAACAGGCAAAGACAAATAGGAATAGCGATTCACTCCATCAAAAGCAAATGAATAATCATACTGAATTTGTTCGCCCCATTCAAAGAAATCCACTCCAGTTTGTAGCACAAGGTGTTCCTTGGCCATTCGATAACGGAGTGATAAATCGATACTTGAAGTGGATCTCTCTTGAGTGGATCTTAATTCTCGGTATTTAAGCGCATTTGTTGCTCCCACAATTGCTGTTAATGCTTGTTCATTTGTTTGAAAGGAAGAAATCACCCCACTCATCCCTGTATAAAACCCAAAGGAATGGGTCCATTTAGGAAGGTCGGTATTCATCACTATTTCAGGAATTTTTACTGCAGGATTCACTTCCTCTTTCGCTAGTTCATTCTTGATTAGCGAATCTACTTTTCCCGAATCACTTGACGGTGACATTGATGATTTTTGATCCGAAAGGATTACTGGAGCATCTTGGCGCGATTCCATGATGGTTTGCTGTGTTTGAACCGAAGTACTGCTTTCAACTGGAATGGTTGCATGCAATAAATCCGACTGATTTCCGCCAGTTGAATGAGTTACTGTTTCTTTTATCGGTGAATTGGAAAGCGTATTTCTAGTTACTCCTGACGGTTGTGTCGTAGTTTTTTGTACCGTTTTCGCTTGAATGGATTTGTATTCTTTGGGAGAAACTTTTGGCTTAATGCTTGCTGCTTTAATGGTATCCTTGGGATTTTTTTGCGTTGCAGTTTTCGATGAAATGTTTGAGGTCCCGTTTTCACTCAGGAGTCCAAAAGTGAGTCCACTTGCCAAAACGATTCCCGTAAAAAACCACAGAAACATGCGGCGTTTTTTCTTTTTCTCCAATTGATCTAGCCGTTGTTCGATGTCCACCAAAAAATCGAGGGGAATTTCTTCTCCGTTGACCTCCTGCAGGACACGCTTCACATCGCGATCGAAATCTTCTTGATTAGCTAACATGGTTTTCTATTTTAAGTAGTTCTTTTAATTTTTTTCGGGCAACTTTCGTATGCCACTTCGATGTTTGTTCAGAGATTCCGAGTAGTTCACCTATTTCCCGATGTGAATATCCATCAACGACAAAAAGATTAAAAACCACACGGGTCGGCTCGGATAATTGAAGGAGCATCATATTCAAATGCGCCTGATTGAGTTCATATTCCGCTTCGGGATGAACGCCATCGTTCCCTTCAATTTCGGCATCGTGTTTGTAAAACGTATGGTAATTTTTAGAGCGACGAAAATCGTCAATGATTTCGTTGGTGATGATGCGTTTGATCCAACTGAAAAAACGAATGTCCTGGTATTTATCTAAGTTCTGAATGATCTTCATAAAAGCGTTATTCACCATCGTTTTATGCTCCTCTTCGTTTTTTCGAAAGCGTCGAGCGGTACCAATCAATACCGGATAGCAAAGTTGATACAATTCCAATTGCGCCCTACGATCGTAAGCCTGAACTCTTTTCAATAATTCCGCACTTGGATCCTGCATATCTCTTCTTCCTCAGTTAAGTTAACGCAATTAATTCGCTTAAGAGGTGCAGCAGTGTAACTTTTTGTTCGCTAAACTTGTTTAATCAAGAAAACTTTGCCAATGCGTTCCATCATTTTGTTCTTTTTCCTTCTTATTTCGAGCTCTTTCTTTGCTCAATTCACCTATTCCATGGACGATTATTTCAATGCGAATAATCCTTCCGCCTTTGCAGAAAAGAAACTTTACCTGTGCAACACGAGTATGAATTCCAAGATAGGATGGTCGTCCAATTACAACAATTTCTTTTCATTTAAGCAGCAAGTGGGGTCTTTCTCCTTAGGGGTGAACAATGGTTTATGGTTGAACAATGTGTACAATCAATGGCCCGATTGGAAAATCGTCTCTAATTCGTTTAACGCAGCGTATACAGTTAAGATCAATCGAAACCTCACCTTGAACTCCGGACTTGGAATTAGTACGCGCCGGGACAATCTTACCTTTATGGATAGCGCGACTCCTCCCATTGGGTATTTTAGGTTGTGGAATCCACCTTCATATGATGTGAACGTTGGAATTTCTTTGGTGAGTAAAAAATGGACCTTTGGCCTTGCAGCAAACAATGTAAATCGTGCGGAAATAACCACCTATCCATACACCTATAAATCTTCTATGACAATTGCGGGAAACACCAGCTATCGTTTTGACTTAGACTCTGCAAAACACTTTTCACTGACTCCTTCCCTCTTTTACCGTCGGGATGTCGACAATAATTTCGACAATTTTTTCTTCAACCTCACATTCAAAGCATATCAGCACAGTACTGGATTCTTCTCGACCTTAAACCACAACATTGGGATTTTCTACCAATACCGCTTCAAAAACAACCTTTCGATTGGCGCATCCGTGAACAATAATTACTCCTTGCTTTCCTCTAACATGTTTGAATCAAATTACTTGTCCGGCATGCTGCGACTGAGTTATGCGCTACCATCTAAAGCGAGCTACAAGATATCTGGAACACCCTCTTTTTAATTGTATAAAATAAAAACGACGTTTATGACGTTATGAAATTCATGCGCCTACTACTCGTATTCATGCTATGCCAATGTGCTTCAAATCTTTACGCACAATCCTGGCAACAAATAAGTGATTTTCCAGGAAATCCAAGAGATGATGCAGCAGGATTTAGCATTGAGGACAAGCATTACTGCGGGACAGGACGCGACGATGGATTCTCTTGTACACGAAACTTTTTTCGCTTCAACGCCACCCTTCAACAATGGGAAAATACCACTCCCCTTCCCGATGGCGAAAACCGTCAATACGCCACTGGATTCGCACACAATGGTTTGGGTTACATACTTTGTGGAGACAATTGCTCCGGAACTTTTTTAGCTTCGTTTTGGCGTTTTGATCCAAGTACGGAACAATGGTCCACACTTCCTTCCTTGCCAGCTGCTGGTCGTGCCGGATGCGTTCACTTCATCATCGGAGATTCCTTGTACCTCATCGGTGGACAAAACTCCTCCGGAATATTGAATGAAGTCTGGCGCTATTCCATCAACACCCAGGAATGGCAACAAAAAAACAATTTGCCCATTCCTGGTATTTGGCGTGGACTCGCTTTTTCCTACAGCGGAGTAGGATACATTGCCGCAGGGAAAATGTCCTCTAATACATGGAATGCAGATACGTGGACCTACGCTCCGATTTCCGATCAATGGAATCAATTCCCAAGCCTACAATTGGGGGAACGAACCTACGTGGGTAGTGTGCAAAAAGATTCCTGTCTCTATGTTTTTGGAGGACTCGATACTAGCGATCAAATATTGACTAGCTTCGAAAAATTTAACCTCGATCAATGGAGTAATCAGTCCCTACCAAATTTTAGTAACATTCCCAGAAAAGGCAGTATTTACTTTGCGCACGAGGGAGATTTCTACTTAACGACCGGAATAGCCGGCGTGAATCGACTGAATGAAACGTGGAAATTGAGTGCTGTGCTTTTTTCTAAATTGATCGACGACGATCAAATATCTATTTACCCCATTCCATGCGTGGATGTGCTCTACCTAGAAGTTGATCCTGCCATTATTGGCGAATTCGTTTACCTATGTGACGAACTCGGTAAAATCGTATTGATTCACCGCATTCAAAGTGTTAAAGATCAATTGTCCATTCACCATCTCCCACAAGGAATCTACCGATTCATTTACCGAAATCGATCTAGTCCAATTGTCAAAATGAAGTAATTCGTTACGGAGTCATTTAAGTGAAGACACCACCCTTCAATCCGTTTTTTTAACTTGAAAACAAGTGTAAAGTAGGATTCCAAACAATCCACTCGCAAAGATTAAGTGACTCGTTCTAACCAATCCAGGCATGTCCACGTAAGCTAATAATACTCCGCTTATTAACTCCAAAGCAAGTATGGCAAATGTCCAACGGATAATAGCATATTTCTGAGTTTGTTCATTCTTCCAAAACATCCATCCCAACAAGATCAAAACAAGCCACGAGAAACTACGGTGAATCAAAAATTC
>CAIOSO010000137.1 GCA_903860985.1 uncultured Flavobacteriales bacterium | reverse complement strand
CCACTCAAAAACTTCCCAATCATTATCCGCTGCTCCAACAATTCATTTGCTTCTTTGAAGCGCTGTTCTTTCATAAGTTGATTGCGCAGGTTGGAAAGTTCTTCGAATTCGTCTGCGAAATGCGAAAGGAATGCCTCACGCGCGTTGAGACGGTCGGAAGGTTGGAAATTGAATTCAGATAATACGCTTTCACAAAGTGATAGTAACTCCACGGTTTGATTCTCTTTTGGAATCAGAGAAATGAATTCACTGACTTCGGAATACAAACGATGCAGTTCCTGTTGAATGGAATTCTCCTTATCCCTTAGGATTGCTGCTTTCTGGTAATGTTGTCGCCAAATGACCTCTTGCTTCTTTTTTACTAGTTTAGCTTCTTTCAACTTTAATTGGCATAAGTTGATTTTTGCATCCAAGAAGAATGCTGTTTCTGTTGTTTTCATGTGTATATAGATTAATTGTTTGAGCGTTGAACGTCCATTGGATGCACGACGGTCATCCATGAACTGAAATTCACGTTGAAGAAGTTAAAGTATTGTCCTGGTGCCATCTTCTCGATGATGTCTATTTGGCGGGTGGACTTCGGCAGCGCAGGGAAAATCAAGGAATAGGTAAGTAACTCACCGCTTCTTTTGAAATAATGTTTCATGGGAGCCAGTGGAATGTTGATCGCCTTCAGCAAATAATACTTTCTTCCGGAGCCCACTGGGGAAATATACGATAAGGCTTCCATCGTGATCCATCCCCCATTTACATAGTAATCGGAGGAACGGTAAATGAAATCGATGCGCGTGTAATCATCCGTCAGTTCGATGGCTTTGATGCGCAAATCTTTCGTGTGATCTAAGGCATCTGGATTGTAGCCTTTGTAGGATACCTCTTGATCTTGGTCCTCCTTCCAATCCAATTCTTTGTGCTTTTTAACTTTTGTTTCCATGTTGTACATTTATTTTAGGACAAAATAAAAACATCAAACAGTATCGTAAATACGGAATGAAAAAAAGTTGTACTTTTATGAAAAAAAAAGATGCCCATCAATAAAAACGCCTGGAAACGCTTTACCATCATCGATGGACTCCTGTGCAATAAGATGAAACCCTATCCGACCATGGCGGACATCATTGAAGCGTGTCGGAGACAAGATTTGGATCCTGCAACGGAAACAATTCAGAAGGACATCGCCCAAATGAAAATGTCGCGTCCCGATGGATTCGATGCGCCGATTCAATTCAACCGTCGACATTTAGGATACGAATACACGGACGACACCTACAGTATTTCCGGGATTCCACTGACCGAAGCCGATAAAGCAACGATCCAAGAATCGCTGGAGTTGATTCGCGCCATCGGTGGAACCGCTATTTCCAGTAAGTTCAACCATGCGATGGAAAAAGTATTGTCGGTGACCTTGGAAGAATCCACGTCGGAGTTTCAAAAGTACCCGATTATACAAACCATGGATGCCACCACTTCGCGTGGCTACGAGCACCTCGATTTATTCTACAAAGCGTGCTTGCATCGGATTCCGGTTTCCTTTGTGCATTACTCCTATTCGAAGCGGGACTTTTCCGCGATTACCGCGCATCCCTTTCTCGTGAAGGAATTTGAAAACCGTTGGTATGTTTACGCCTATTCTGAAAAACACCAGTCTGTACGTACTTTTGGATTCGACCGTATTTATGCGCCTGTTTTGGTGAAACGGAAATTCGAACAAATCGACCGTGCCGCACATGCGATGTTTGTCAATGACATGTATGGCGTGTATCCACTGGCGGATGGACATAAAGAGCACATCCACATCCGTGTGGACTACATGGCGGCCAATTACTTTGCTGCGAATCCCCTTCACAAAAGTCAGGTCTTTAAGAAAGGAGCATACGGAGACGCCGAAATTAGCTTTGAACTCATTCCCACCTTTGAACTGCTGCAGGTG
>CAIOSO010000136.1 GCA_903860985.1 uncultured Flavobacteriales bacterium | reverse complement strand
TTTTGAGCGATATAAGAAGGAACGATTGCTTGTTTTGGAAGCAAAGTTGCATTCGCCGAAATACCTGCATCATTCGCAAATAAGCCAGTTTTGTTTCCTAGAAACATCACAACAGCTCCATTTGCCATTTGATTCACAATGGCATCACCATCAGAATTTTGGATCATCACCACTGGAATAGTTACGGATGCACCGCTTGCACCAGCACCCATTGCGATAACAGCTGGATCACGGTTAATGACGATTACTGCAACAGCTCCTGCATTTTGAGCATTCAATGCTTTCATTCCGAATTCACATGTGTTTCTGTAAATCACCGCAATTTTACCTGAAAGGTTGTTGATTAATGGATTACAACCCTCTTGTGAAATTGGGTGTCCTTGTGCGTTTGTTCCTTGACTCCCATCGTCTACTAACATTAAGGTGTCTTGAACATACGTTCCAGGAATATTGAAGTCAGGTGTTGCCCATCCGCTTGCTGGATCAGCCCATGTGTGCGTGTAATTCGCAACAATGGATTGCGGAGAAACCCCCGCTACAATTACTTGAGCGTTTGACATATATGTCAAAGCTATAGCACTAATAGTAAGTAATAATTTTCTCATAGTTGATTATTTTTATAATGATTCGGGATAAAGTTAATATAATTTTTACTCAAAACAAAAAGTTGATGAAAACAAAAAAGCCGTCAGGAGGCGGCTTTAAAAAGGTTGTTGTGAAGTGCTTAGCGCAACCAAACGATTAAATAGTAAAAAATTGCAGCTAATCCAGCACTCACAGGAATGGTCAGTATCCACGCCCATAGTAGGTTGATGGTCACACCCCAGCGAACTGCGCTAAGGCGTTTTGTGGCACCAACGCCAATAATTGAACCAGTAATGGTGTGTGTCGTTGAAACAGGGATTCCAAACTGAGACACGGTAAACAGGGTCAATGCCCCTGCGGTTTCGGCACAAACACCTTCCAACGGCGTGACCTTCGTTATCTTAGTTCCCATCGTTTTAACGATCTTCCATCCACCCATTAAGGTCCCAAGTCCGATCATTAAGTAACAGCCAAACGCAATCCAAAATGGCATTGTTTCTGAATGAACTTTTGTTTTTATTTTATATCCTTCTTTTAACTCACCCGTTTTGTCATTCACATAGTTTCCGAAAATTCCTGCGTATGTATAGTTTTGATTTAAGGTCTTTTTAGTGAAAACGGTGTCGTTAGTAGATGCGTCACAAAGTGCATCTCCAATGGTGTAGACTTGAATTTTTCCTAAACTGTCGTCAATTTCTTTGAAGCTTGGAATCGGTAATCCAGCATACGCCTTTGTAAGTCTCCCGTTTTTGTCATAAACGACACTACCTGTTGATGCGTCAATGATTTCTTTATTCTCTAAGAAATAAACAGTGCTATCAAAGCTTGCTACTTCAGGTTTAAACTTCTCTAATTTATCCTCACTCGTGTGATATTCGATTTGCATTAGTTCAGTGATTTGCAGGTCTTTTGGAATCGAACCTTCCACTTTTCCTTGTCGACCTAAGTTTCCGTAAACAAGCAATGCGGCACAAATAATACCCATAACCTTTTGAGAGTCGGCACCACCGTGTCCAAGTGAAAATGCGGCAGATGAAAGCAATTGCAATCTTTTATGCATGTTCCCTTCCTTCATGGCTGATGGCTTTTTACCATGAACAATTTCAAACCAGATGTAAACAATAACGAATATGGAAATCATCCCGATGACTATATACAACATGATGGGTTTCATATCGATGTACTCAATCATGTATTGCATCATCATAACGGTAACTGCGGATAAAGCCAAAATAACCAACATTTTTTTCCAAAAGGAACGACTGATCGTAACAACTGCAATCAAATAGGCAATGAATCCACCAATAAATGGAGCCAAGAAAATAAATAATATGACTTTTAAAATCTCACCCGAATCAATCACACCAAAACCAGCATGTGCAACAGCTGCTCCAGCAAATCCACCAATTAAGGTATGCGAGGATGATGATGGAATCCCTAACCACCAAGTCAATAAATTCCAGAAAGTTGCGGCAAGGAGTCCCGCAAGAATTACCCAAAGATCAATCGCGTTGCTGTCCACCGTTTTCGCAACGGTATTCCCAACGCTCATATCAAAGACCCAAAAAGCGATGATATTGAATGTTGCAGCCCAGATTACTGCTTGGAAAGGTGTTAAAACTTTCGTAGAAACGACCGTTGCAATGGAGTTTGCTGCATCGTGGAAACCATTTACTAAATCAAATAAAAGGGCGATGGCAATAACAACAAGAAGTAATGCAAACATAAGATATAGGTCTACGAATGGTTAAGCGTATTTCACAACAATGGACTCGATTACATTTCCGGCATCTTCACATTTATCCGTAGCTGTTTCCATTACTTGATACAATTCGCGGCGTTTGATCAATTCTTTTGCATCTACATCTGAATTGAATAACCTTTCAATGCTCATGTCGAAAATTTTATCTGCATTATTTTCGATGCTATTTATTTTGATGACACATTCAATGATTTTCTGGGTGTTTTTCAAGTTACGCAGTTCCATCACTGCTTCCTTCACCGCAGTCACTGCCTCTAAAATTGCTTCAGCAGTTTTTTGAATTCCTTGATCAGAAATGGGATCAATTTGATAGAAATTAATTTTTTTGCCTGACGCATAAATGTAATCTGCAATATCATCCAATGCCGAAGCTAGGCTGTGGATGTCTTCGCGGTCAAATGGTGTAATGAAGTTTTTCCCTAATTCAATGAATATATGGTGTGTGACATTATCATTTTGATGCTCGATATCTTCCATCTCGGAAATATAGGCAGCGCGCTTACCGAAATCAGGTTCTTGTACTACCTGCACCAATTTTTTGGCGATAGCCTCTAGGTTATCACTTGCTTGCTCGAATAAAGAATAAAAAACTTTATCCTTTGGTAAAAAGTAACTTAGTATACCTGCCATAACGAAAAATTATAGCGCAAATGTAAATGGATTCGTAGAGTTTCTGTACAATGTGAAAGTTTATTAATGTAAACATAACATTGCTCTAGAATTCCTCTTGAAATAGGAAAGAAACCAAAAAAAAAGGGGGGATAATCACGATTACTCCCCCCTTTTAAATTCGTGACTTTTTACTTATCTTCTTGCGTCAGCAAATTTTCGAGCAACGAAATCCCAATTTACCACGTGGAAGAAGGATTGGATATAATCAGGTCTTCTGTTTTGGTAATGTAAATAATAGGCGTGCTCCCAAACATCTAATGCTAGAATCGCTGTCCCTTGACATCCTTCACCCATCACTGGATTGTCTTGATTCGCTGTTGAACAGATTTCTAATTTTCCGTTCGTTACACACAACCAAGCCCATCCTGAACCGAAACGAGTGGTTGCTGCTTTCGCGAATTCTGCTTGGAAGTTTTCAAACGACCCAAATGCCTCGTTCATGGCATTCGCTAATTCTCCCGTTGGAAGTCCACCACCGTTTGGAGACATACATTCCCAAAATAAATTATGGTTCCAGAATCCACCACCGTTGTTTCTCACCGCAGGAATGTCCTTGCATCCTTTTAGGATGTCTTCAATGGATTTTCCCTCCATATCTGTTCCCGCAATCGCGTTGTTTAAGTTGGTAATATAAGCTTGATGGTGTTTCGTGTGGTGAATTTCCATCGTGCGTGCGTCGATGTGTGGTTCTAATGCATCATATGCATAAGGCAAAGTTGGCAATTCAAATGACATATTTTTATTTTTTATGTTAACTACTAAAGGACAAAATTAATCATTAAACAAGTTCGCGTGTTGAAATGTTCTTTATATATGAATAGATTTCATTTGTGAAACTATCCTGTGTTTAATGCGTAATTTTGAACCATGAGTATAGAAAGACCAATTTCTGATTGGATTCCAATGTCCCACAAAGAAGCGGAAAAGCGCGGATGGGAAGAATTCGATGTGATTTTAATATCGGGAGACGCTTACGTTGACCACCCAAGTTTTGGGACAGCAGTGATTTCTCGGATCATCGAAGATGAAGGATTGCGCATTGGAATCGTTGCACAACCCAACTGGAAAGACGACTTGCGCGATTTTAAAAAGTTAGGAAAACCAAGGTTGTTTTTCGGTGTTACTGCTGGATGTATGGATTCCATGGTCAATCACTACACGGCTAATAAACGCTTGCGCTCAACGGATGCGTATACGCCCGGCGGTCAAGCTGGATTTCGCCCAGACTATGCATCTACTGTTTACAGTCAAATCTTAAAATCAATTTATCCGGATGTCCCAGTGGTGCTAGGTGGAATCGAAGCATCCCTTCGCCGTGTCACACACTACGATTACTGGAAAGATCAATTAATGCCGTCGATTCTAGTGGATTCAGGCGCTGATTTATTGGTGTACGGGATGGGTGACCAGCCTTTGCGAACACTTTTGAAACTCATGAAACGAGGCGTTCCATTTCACCAAGCGAAAACCAT
>CAIOSO010000135.1 GCA_903860985.1 uncultured Flavobacteriales bacterium | reverse complement strand
TAGTTTTGATTTACCATTGTTTCGATGCTTTTAATCACCCGTTTCGGAAAGCGCAAGCGGATGATTTTTCCGTTTTGAAAGCGAAAGGCTAAGCGGACCACCAATTCCTTGAATTCCTTACGTGGTGCTTCACCGAATTCGAACTTGTCTATGTCTGGGAACGTGAAGGGATCCGTTTCCATGAAGCGAAATTCGATCACTTGTTCACCCGGAAATTCATCCATGCTATATCCATCCTTAAACTCTGGCCAAAGTCGCTTTCCAATGCTGTGTTCCGAGAATAAAAATTTGTGGAAATGTGCCAAGGCACGTGTCTTGTTCATCCCCTTAAAAAAGACGCCCTTCGCATCCATCAGCTCCTCCATCTGCTCAAAATTTCCGGCTAAAAACGAATAGCGAAATTGATTCAAGGCATGTTCATTCTTCTTCTGTTCATCAAGGGTGATTTTCGACAATTGTTGCAGCATGAGTTTGGGTGTTTTTTGTTTGTTCCACCTCTTTAGGCAAAGCGTATGCCAAGAACTAAACTGCAATAAAATGGATGAAAATATCCCGAAAGGATGTCAAAATCTGAAAAGGGTATCAAAAAGAGATGTAAAATGATATTTCACCTGAAATGGTGTGGATTTAATTCAGGATTGGTATTAGTCATTGCTCTTTTTACACGAATAATCCGTAATTTAGTGTCGTAATTTCCTCATGAAGAACATAGATAAACTTAGTCTTGATAATGCGTATCGTCTATTCGATTCCGGCGCGATTGATGCCATCGAAATAGGAACGACGAAGGGTCTTACCCACATTCATGCGTACTTATTCGACGGACTCTACGACTTTGCTGGGAAACTTCGTAAGGTCAATATTTCTAAAGGTGGATTTCGCTTTGCAACGGTCCTGTACTTACGCGAAATCTTGGCGAAAATTGATGAAATGCCCGAGGAAAATACCGACCAAATCATCGAGAAATACGTGGAGATGAACATTGCGCATCCGTTCATGGAAGGGAATGGTCGAACCATGCGCATTTGGTTGGATTTAATGCTGAAATCACGCATGAAATTGGTCATCGATTGGCAACACATCGATAAATTCCAGTACTTGCAAGCCATGGAACGAAGTCCAATCAATGATTTAGAATTAAAGACACTCCTCAAAGCCAATCTCAGCGCCGATGTTTCTAACCGTGAATTGATTTTCAAGGGAATCGAACAATCCTACTACTACGAAGGATACGAGAAATCCGAGGAAGAATAACCTAGAACTTCTCCGCATTCACCCCATACTTCTCCATCTTAGCCACAAGAGTATTAATCGCCCAGCCAATCGCAATGGCGGTTTGACGCTTATTTCCCTTGAAGTGTTTCAAGACGCGGATGATGTGTTCCTTTTCGATGTGTTCCATGTTCATTGGTTGGTCGGAAGGGGCTTGTTTAAGGCGTTTGGGAAGAACTTCCGCCGTCACCGTTTCTTCGTTGAAAACGTAGAGTCGTGAGATGATGTTTTCTAACTGGCGGACATTCCCCGGATAGGAGTAATTTAAAAGGATTTCCAAGGCCTCTTTTTCCAACTGCAATTTCTTTGGACGGTGTAATTCCTTCTTTTTCTGAGTGAGGAAATGCTCGATCATTCCTTTGATGTCGGCTTTGCCACGTTCCGCTAGGGTAGGGAGGTCGAGTTCCACCACGGATAGTCGGTAGTAGAGGTCCCAACGGAATTTTCCTTCTTCACACAATTTCTGCAAGTTCTGGTTGGTGGCTGCAATCACCCGGACATTCACCTTCTTCGCTTTTCCACCCAAGGGCATGATTTCTTTTTCCTGCAAGGCGCGCAAGAGTACCTGCTGCATGTAGGAGGAGATGTCGCCGATTTCATCGAGGAAAATGGTTCCTTTGTCCGCGAGTTCGAATAATCCAGGTGTGTCTTTGTCCGCACCGGTGAAGGCTCCTTTCTTGTAGCCAAACAGCCTGGATTCCAACAAGGTATCGCTAAACGCCGAACAATTGACCGTCACGTACGCTTGTTCGTTCCGTATGGAATTCTTGTGGATGTACTTCGCGAGGTTTTCCTTTCCTGTTCCACTTTTTCCGAGGATGAGCACGGTCACGCCATCCACTTGGGCTACCTTCGCAGCGTTCTCGTAGATCTTCTTGATCGTTGGTGTGATGAAGTAATCATCTCCCGTATTCTTCAGAATTTCCTCTTGATGGTACATCGCCGTGACCGGAAGCGAGGACTTCTCAAAGGCAATCTTGATTAATTCGGGCTTGTCCTTGGTCTTCGTGTGACGCGCCTCCCGCATCTGGAACAAGGTCGTGTCCAAGTTCAGGGACAAATGACTCAAGTACCAAACCACCTGCATGGCTGGACTCCCAGGCGACACGAAAATATCGAGTTTGTCCTCCCGTAATTCAATCAAAAAGGGATTCACTTTTCCTTGAATCTCCCG
>CAIOSO010000134.1 GCA_903860985.1 uncultured Flavobacteriales bacterium | reverse complement strand
ATTGAGTAGCCATCAGAAAAGCCATTGAAATTCCAATAAGTACAAAATGGATGAACTTACTTCTTTTATTCAGCATATACATCGCAATAAATACGACAACAGAAAGCAAAAGGAAAAGGAAAAGTAGGGTAGTAGTCATAGCTAATGGTTTAGTTGTACGAATTTAATCTTTTAACTGAATGAAAGCAAATTCCTCTGTGAGAATCCATCGCCTTATTTTTCACGTTGTTCAATCGAACTCAGTTTTACTATTCTCTTGGAATCCGGCTCACTTAGAACGATATGAATTTTAAAGATAAAAAAAAAGCCTTACGTTTCCGTAAGGCTTTCGCTCCCCCTTCAGGACTTGAACCTGAGACCCTCTGATTAACAGTCAGATGCTCTAACCAACTGAGCTAAGGAGGAATGATTTTCTCTTAATGAGGTTGCAAATATAATAAATTTTTATTTAATCAAAATGAGAGAGGGTAAAAAATGTGGAATTTTTTCGAACCTCATTCTAAGTACTTAAAAATCATCTTCATCCAAAGAAAAGTCATCTAATGATGTTTCGTACGAATCATCATCGTTATCGATTAAATCTTCCGAAATTCCATCTTCACGGGTTACTGGGCGTAATATATTTGTTTTGGATACATTCAATCGAATCTCTGAACGAATGGAGCCATCCTCATGTTGAAAGGCTTTGGAAAACGGTGTCCCGATGATTTCAACCATCGTACCGCGTTTTAAAAAATCCGCAATGCGCATGTTGGACCCTTCGCGTTTCCAAATGGTACAATTCACCCACGTGGTTTTGGTTTTAACCTCTCCCGTACGCTTGTCCTTCCAGTTCTTATTATGAGCAACCGGGAAATTGATGGCAATAATGCCACGATCCATTGTTTTTGTCAATGCATCCTTCCCGATGTTTCCTATTAACCTTGTTTCAAAAATTGTTGCCATGAATCTATGTTCTTTTCACTTTTGAGATGAGAAAAATAAGGAAAAAATCCGTAATACCAAGCTAAAATACTGGTTTTCTATCCGTTATTAGTGCTGATGTCCGTTTGGACCATGTGCGTGACCATGTGCAATTTCGTCTGCAGTCGCTTCACGTACTTCCAACACTTCTCCTGCAAAATGCAAGTCTGTACCCGCAAGTGGATGATTGAAGTCCATTTTTACATTTTCTTCATCCACTTCAACGATTTTACCACGCAATTGATTTCCATCATTATCACTCATTGGAACCAAGGCACCAACGTGAAACATTTGTTCGTCGAATTTACCTTCTTCATCATGGAAAATGTTCGTAGGAATCATCGCCATGTGCTGTGGATCATGATCACCATACGCATTTACTGCAATGATGTGAAAATCAAAAGCATCACCTGTCGTTTTGTCCGCTAGATTCTGTTCGAATTCAGGAATTAAACTTCCAACACCGTATAAAAATACAAGTGGATTCGTTTCATTTGTTTCTTCAATCTGCTCACCAGTTGAATGATTCGATAGCGTGTATTTTAACGTAACTACCTTGTTAGCTGAAATTTGCATACTCAATTGTTTATTTAAGTTCTATTGTCGCTTCCGACTGATTATTTACGTAATAATGTTTTGACAAAGTTTGGTGTGGCAAACGTTGCAAAATGAATGTCCTCATTGTAATAACGCAATCCTTGATCAGCAACAAACTGACGAATTTCGTCTACATTTTGAACGTTTTTCGGATAGCAATTCCCTTTGATTCCATATTGGAAACTCCACATACCAGTAGGGTAGGTAGGGACAAAGAACAATCCAACAGGTGCATTGTTTTCACCGAAAATTCCTTGTAAAGTATGATTTAATTCAGCGAATGCTTTCTCATTGAATTTTGGAGATTCTCCTTGTGCAACAAGAATTCCTTCTTCTTTCAGAGCATTGTAACAATTCGTGTAAAATTCGACTGAGAATAATCCTTCTGCGGGACCAACTGGATCCGAACCATCTACAATGATGATGTCGTATTCACTTTGTTTTGCATTTTTTACAAACTCAATTCCATCGTCCACAATCAATTCCAAACGCGGATCACCAAATGATGCAGCGATTTGAGGTAAATGCACTTTACACGCCTCAATTACTTCACCGTCGATTTCTACCATGGTTACTTTCTCAATGTTTGAATGACGCAGTACCTCTCTAACAGTCCCACCGTCACCACCACCGATTACCAATACGTTTTTCGCATTGCGCAAAGTGAATAGGGACGGATGTGAAATCATTTCGTGGTAATGGAATTCGTCTTTCTCTGTTGTCATGACCATATCGTCCAACGCCAACATTTTACCGTATTTCAAGGATTCTAGAATACGAACACGTTGGAAAGGTGATTGAACATCTACCATGACATCACCTGTAAAACGCAAGGACAATGCTTGATCTTCGTCTTTATCCGTAAACCAAACGTTTCGTGTATAGAACTCTGGATTTCTCCATTCAGCTGCTTTCTCGCGAGCGGAGGAGATATCGAAATCGTTTCGTTGCAATAAATTCACAGATCCTCTTTTCAATTCAATCGCTGAGTAGGACTTCGAACCGAAACATTCTTTCAGGTGATCGAAAGAAATCCACGCATTCATTTCACCACATGTAAATAAATCTACCGCCGCGTAACCATATTCCGGCCACGTATGAATCGCCAAGTGACTTTCTTGAATCACCACGACACCAGAAACTCCGTATGGAGAAAAATGGTGAAACGTAGAGTTAATCACTGTTGCACCAGCTTTTTTTGCCGCTCCAACCATATCTCGTTCAATAGCTGCCACGTCATTCATCACGTGTGGATCACAGTTCATAAATTCAACTAAAATGTGATTTCCTAATGCTGTACTCATGTTTTATGTCAATTAATAGGTGAAAAAGTGGCGCAAAATTACGGAAATCTGAGAGATTTTCATGGCATTTGCGCTACAATTGAATGAAATAGTAGAAATTAATCTAGATTTAATCTTTAGCGGCTTAATTTTTCAAAAAGCGCAGCTTATCTAAACTTAGCTTAATCCTTGCCTGCCCAAAGATTACCGAAAGCTGCTTTCCTTTTATTTCTTCCACGACACCAATGCGATTTGTTTGAATTAACTGGACTTGGGATCCAACTTTAATCAACTCTTGCTGATACGCCTCTACTTTTTCTTGCTGTTTCTTCGTTGGCTTTTTCGGTGCAACCGTTTCTTGCTTTTTGATTTCGGTTTTGGATTTTTCCAAACGCAAGAATTCTGTCAAGTCCTGAAATAAAACAGTATTCACCTCTTTTTTTCTCGATTTCGCATTGAAACGCTCGATGAATTGCAGCATTTTCTTTCCAGCTTGCAATTGCTTGCTATTGACTTCTGTAACTTGATTGACTTGTGTCAAACGACTATCCAACTTAGATTCTTTGGATTCATACTCCGCTTTGGCACGAATGGCTTCCGATGAAACACGGTCAAACTTTCGGGATTTCTCTAATAGTTGATTTCGATCCTTTTGAAGCGCGTTTAATAAGGTGTCTAGTTTGACTTTCTTTTGATCCAAGCGACTTTTCGCGTCCTCAATTAACTCTTTAGAAATACCATTCATTTGAGCCACTTCGAAGGTAAAAGAACTTCCAGGTTGTCCAGTAGAAAACTGATACAAAGGCTGTAAGTTCTTCTCGTTGAACAACATGCATCCATTCTGCGCATGCGGTAATTCACTCGCTTTCAATTTGATGTTTCCGTAATGCGTGGTAATGACACCGAAGGATTTCAAGCGGTAAATTTGCTCGAAGAATACTTCACCGAGTGCACCACCTAATTCTGGATCAGAACCTGTTCCAAATTCATCTAAAAGCAACAAGGACTGGTGGTTTGCAACCTCCAAAAAGTACTTCATTCGTTGCAAACGGTAAGAATATGTACTTAGTTCATTTTCAATGGATTGATTATCGCCGATATCAGATAAAATTGTGCTAAAAAAGCACATGGTACTGTTTTCATTTACCGGAACCAATAATCCAGCCTGCAACATCATTTGAAGCAAACCAACGGTCTTTAATGTGATGCTTTTTCCACCGGCGTTTGGACCAGAAATCACCAAGAGACGGGAGTTTGGACTCATTGAAACCGATTGAGGAAAGGTCGGTTTACCAGAAACTTGGTTGGATTTCCACAAAATAGGGTGGAAGGCATCCTTTAAATGGAATCCTGCCGTTTGACCAATAGACGGTAAATTGGCGTTCAAATCAAGTGCTAACTTGCATTTTGCGTTAATAAAGTCCAACTGAACAAGCAACTTTTGATAGGATTCGATCAAGGGTTTGAAATGCGCAACAGTCGACGTTAAGACTTGTAAAATGCGGTGAATTTCCTTGCGTTCATCGTCGAACAGGAATTCTAGTTCATTGTTTAAAGGAACGTTGATGACCGGCTCGACAAATGTCAAACTTCCCGTTTTACTGGAACCATGAATATTCCCCGGGACTTTTCGTTTAAACGTAGACTGAACGGTTAATACACGTCGATCGTTGATGAAACCTTCCAATGTTTCACCAAGGACTTTATCCTTGTTGTATTTACGTAATTCACGGTCGAAATTCCGGTTGATTTGAGTACGAAGGGTTTTGATTCGCGTGCGGATTTCTTTTAACGCTGGAGAAGCATCATCCTTCACATTTCCTGCAAGGTCAAAGACTTTATCGATTTCCGTTAGGATTTCTTTCGTGAAATACACATCGTTGGTGAGTTCCTTCAACAAGGGATATTGAAACAAGGACTTATCAAAGAAATGAATGATGTGATTCACCAAATCGGATGCTTGATACAAGCGACGAAATCCTTCAATTGGAATAACGGCTTGTTGAATTCCCAACAATCGAATTTCCGTTTCCAATTCTTCAAAATCCAAAGCTGGAAATTTCTCGCCATGCATGCGTACGGATTTGAATTCGTTGAGACGATTCAAATCGATGCGGATTTGTTTGAAACGATTTCCAGGTGTTAGTTTTTGCGCATTTGATTTCGCACTTGGACCCACACAAAAAGATTCCAACCATTGTCGAATGAGTTGAAATTCCAAATCGTTTAGTGTTTGTGAATCCGTTGTGTGCATAAAACAAAGTTACTATAAATGTCTTGGTGTAACGTTAATAGCCTTTTAACAAAGGAATATCAATAGAGTTCATTTTAAATCCATATTCATATTAATGAGTTATAATTTATATTATGTTAAATAGTAATTTAAAGAGAAAGGGATTGCTAAATCAATCCCTCTTTCTACTTATTCTTTCCAGGCGTCGTATCCACCTTCTAAATCATATACTTTTTTAAATCCAGCTTTCTTCAAATCTTTGGCAGCACTTGCCGATCTTCCACCTGCCGCACAATAAACGAGCACTAGTTTGTTCTTATCTAATTTCTTTTCAGCTGTAGCGATAAACGACGATGAAAAATAATCCATGTTCATCGAACCAGAAATTTTACCTTCCGCTACTTCTTTTGATGTTCTTACATCGACAATTTGTGCAGATGGGTCCTTCATCAATTTTTTAAATTCTGTTTGTGATACGCGATTCTGCGCACACGATACTGCTGATAATCCAACTAGCACTATTGACATGATAAGTTTCATAAGCTTTTATTTAAGATACAAAGATACGCATTGATGGATTCACTTCCGTAACTTGCGTTACAAAGTCTATTTAACATAATAAAAGGAGTTGTTTTCAACTTTTGTTTAATTTCGTCCAAAATCAAATTCATGGCCATCTACTCTTTTAATGGATTCGTTCCGGTTGTTAAAGCATCTAGTTTCATTCATCCACAAGCCTGTGTGACTGGAAATGTCATCATCGGAGAACATGTTTACATTGGTCCTGGGGCTGCGATTCGTGGTGACTGGGGACAAATCATTATCGAAGATGGATGCAATGTGCAGGAAAACTGTACGATTCACATGTTTCCAGGAACAACGGTGCATTTAAAGAAAGGAGCGCATATCGGACACGGTGCCATTATTCACGGTGGAATCATCGAGGAAAACTGTTTAATCGGCATGAACAGCGTGATCATGGATGATGTAGTCATTGGAAAGGAATCAGTTGTCGGCGCTTTATGTTTCGTTCCGGCAAATACCAATATCCCACCTCGAAGTGTGGTGGTTGGAAATCCAGCGAAAATTGTAAAGGAAGTAAGTGATGAAATGATTGGGTGGAAAACAGAAGGAACGGCACTTTATCAACAGCTGCCATCAGATTGCCACGCTTCCCTCCTACCATGCGAACCACTCCGTGAAATAGAGGAAAATCGTCCTATGCAACCGCAAGATTACTTCGTTTGGCATAAAAAGAAATAAACAATCTCCTTTTTTGTTAACATTTGAATAGACAAGTGCAAAGGATGTATTATCTTTGACTCCCGTAGTTACAAATTTATTTATGTCCAATTCAACCAAGTATGTTTTTGTAACCGGGGGCGTTACTTCTTCTTTAGGCAAAGGCATCATTGCCGCATCTCTTGCGAAGCTGTTACAAGCACGCGGATACTCCACAACCATTCAAAAACTAGATCCATACATCAATATTGATCCAGGAACTTTGAATCCATATGAACATGGCGAATGTTATGTGACGGACGATGGAGCAGAAACAGATTTAGACTTAGGTCACTATGAACGCTTTCTGAATGTTCCAACATCACAGGCAAATAACATCACTACAGGCAGAATTTATCAATCGGTCATTGAAAAAGAACGTCGAGGTGATTACCTCGGAAAAACGGTTCAAGTCATTCCTCACATTACCGATGAAATCAAGGAACGCATCCAATTGGTTGCTAAAAATGGCAAGTACGACATTGTCATAACAGAAATCGGTGGAACTGTTGGTGACATTGAGTCTTTACCGTATGTTGAAGCTGTTCGACAAATGATGTGGGAATTTGAGAACGACTGCGTTGTTGTTCACCTGACCTTAATCCCCTATTTAGCTGCTGCTGGAGAATTAAAAACAAAACCTACACAGCATTCTGTTAAACAGTTATTAGAACTTGGGGTCCAACCAGATGTCTTGTGTTGTCGAACAGAACATGAATTGGATTTTGGACTTCGTCAAAAAATCGCCAAATTCTGTAATGTTTCAGTAAATGCGGTGATTGAAGCGCGAGATGCTTCCTCCATATATGACGTTCCATTATTGATGCATTCAGAGGAATTAGACAGTGTTGTACTAGACAAACTTGGTCTTTCCAAGAAGTCAAAACCAAATTTAGATAACTGGAAATCCTTTTTAGATCGATTAAAAAATCCAAAACACGAGGTAAATATTGGACTAATAGGGAAATATGTAGAATTAAAAGATTCGTATAAATCCATTAGTGAAGCATTTATTCATGCTGGCGTTTCCAACGAAACGAAAGTCAATGTAAAATGGATTCATTCCGAGGAATTGACACCTGAAAATATTACCGCTGAACTGACTGGTTTGGATGGGATTCTTGTCGCTCCAGGATTCGGGTCTCGAGGCATTGAAGGAAAAATAGAAGCGGTTCGACATGCACGCGAAAACAACATTCCATTCTTAGGAATCTGTTTAGGAATGCAATGTGCAGTGATTGAATTTGCTAGAAACGTCCTCAATTTAGGAGATGCCCATTCGACAGAGATGTCCGAAAAAACCAATGCACCCGTTATTTCCATGATGGAAGAGCAGAAAAAAATCTCTAACATGGGTGGAACCATGCGTTTAGGTGCTTACAAATGTGAGTTAAAACCTAAATCAAATGCTAGCTTGGCTTATAACACGAATAAAATCTCCGAACGTCACCGTCACCGTTATGAATTTAACAACGACTATTTAGCAGCATTTGATGCAGCTGGAATGACAGCGACTGGAAAAAATCCAGAAACAGGATTGGTGGAAATCGTTGAAATCCCTTCACACCCTTGGTTTGTTGGTGTCCAATTCCACCCTGAATATAAAAGTACTGTGGCTCAGCCCCACCCTATTTTCGTTGCTTTTGTAAAAGCAGCATTGACTAATAAAAAGTAAAAGAAAGAATATGGATCGTAATTCGGTAACCGGACTAGTATTAATTGGACTCATCCTCACGGTTTTCTCCATCATGAATCAACCTTCAGCGGATGATTACAAGAAAAAGGCAAAGGCAACGTCAGCTAAAGTCGAAGGAAAGTCAGCTAAACAGAGGAAAGAAAACTCCACCGTTTCTGCGAATGCAGGATCAGAAAACACCCCAAAGCAAAAAGCACAACAAGCGCAAAAAGTTGCTGAAGGAAAAATCATTAGCTTAGAAAATGAAGATATACATGTGGACTTCAATACAAAAGGTGGAATCGTAGCTGCTGTATATTTGAAAAAATACAAGTCCTACAAAGACTTTGCAGCAAAACGAGATGTAGAATTGTGTTTGTTTAAAAACGGAAATGCTTACAATCAACTTGTCATTCCTGTTGGAAATCAAAAGATTCATACGCGTAATTACTTATTCGAAGTCGTGAAGCAAGATGCGAAATCCATCGTATTCGAAGCGCCATTAGCGGGCGGAAAAGTTCGTCAAACGTATTCCTTGAATAAAAGCTATGATTTAGACTACAATGTTGAACTAGTTGACTTAAAAGGTGTTGCAACAGATAACATTCAATTAAATTGGAAAGCAGATTACAACAAAACGGAGCGTTTGTTTAGTGAGCAACGACGCGTTTCTACGGTTTGTTTCAATCAGAAGAACGAAGGGTTGGATTATTTGAGTGAGACAAGAAACGACAATCAAGAAGCAGAAGACGACATCGAATGGGTAGCATTCAAACAATCGTACTTCTCCTCTATTTTGAAGCCTGCTAACGCTTTTCCGAAGTCAGGAACGAAATTCAGAATCAATACATTTAAAGGAAATCAACACAAAAGCTGGACTTTGTTAAAAGGATACAGTGCGACAATGGCTTTAGATTTCACGAATAACAAAGCTTCATTCAACTGGTTCTTCGGTCCAAACGATTACGAATTATTAAAAACCTACAATAGCAACTACGATGATATCCTGAACTTCGGATGGGGCTTATTCCGTTGGATCAACTTGTATGCTGTTCAACCGATCTTTACCTTACTTGTAGAATACGGAATGGGAATTGGAATCGCGATTTTAATCCTCACCTTGATTTTGAAATTGATTTTGATGCCAATTCAATGGAAGATGTTTGTTTCGTCCGTGAAAATGCGCATCCTAAAACCAGAAGTTGACGAGTTGACAGCGAAGTATCCAAAACAAGAGGATGCGATGAAAAAGCAAATGGAAATGATGAGTCTTTACAAGGAATCAGGTGCGAGTCCATTAGCTGGATGTGTTCCAATGTTGATTCAAATGCCGATTCTACTTGCTGTATTCCGTTTCTTCCCAGCTGCTTTTGAATTACGTCAACAGTCATTTGTTTGGGCGGAAGATTTAAGTTCTTACGACTCGATTTTAGATCTTGGATTCAGCATTTGGCCATATGGAGATCACGTGAGTTTGTTCACCTTACTTATGTCCGGAACAACCCTAGCATATACCTTTATGAATAGTGGGAATGTGCAACAACCACAGCAACCTGGAATGCCGAACATGAAAGTAATCATGTACCTCTTCCCTATCATGATGATTTTCTTCTTCAACAACTATTCAGCTGGATTAAGTTACTATTACTTTATTTCGACTTTGATTTCGATTTTAATGATGGTAGCGATCAAACATTTCTTTGTGGATGAAGATAAACTTCGTGTGAAAATGGCGGAACGCAAAGCGAACAAATCCGGCGGAGAAAAGACAAAGAAAAAATCGCGTTTTCAAGAAAAATTGGAAGAGATGCAACGCAAGCAATTGGAAATGAATAAAAACAAAAAATAAGACCCATGAATTTTTTCATAGATACAGCAAACCTAGCTGAAATTAAAGAAGCTTACGATTTAGGAATCCTTGATGGAGTCACTACAAATCCTTCGTTAATGGCGAAAGAAGGAATTACTGGAGCTGAAAATATTTTAAATCATTACGTGGCGATTTGCAACATCGTTGATGGTCCTGTGAGTGCAGAAGTCATTTCTACGGATTT
>CAIOSO010000133.1 GCA_903860985.1 uncultured Flavobacteriales bacterium | reverse complement strand
GGATATTTGCCACTCGCGCTAGTGCCGTGTTACGCGCTTTCCAACGTTTTGCATTGTCGTACTGATGGATAAATTCATCCGTAGATTTGTCTTCAAAAACTTTCCCCAACAACATTTGAGGCTCATCGAACAGAACGTTTTTCACTGTTCCTTTGATCGGGAAATAGAAATTTTGTTCTACCGAATCCACAACAATACGCGAGGTTGTTTTTCCTGCTTCATCCCAAATCGCTACATCAATTGGAAGCTTGTAAATTGGGAATTCGTTGAAATTTTGAAGTTGATTAACGGTCAATACAAGTGTGTTTGTTGTGACATCCACTTTGTGCGTTACCTCTAAAACGGGATGACCACTGCTTAGGAACCATTGATTAAAGAACCAGTTTAAATCCTCACCTGAAACCTCTTCAAATGCCATGCGTAAGTTGTGAACTTCTGCCGCTTTGAATTTGTTGGATGTTAAATACAGGTTTAATCCTTTAAAGAAGGCCTCATCACCTAAATAATTGCGCAACATGTGTAAAATGCGTCCACCTTTATTGTAAGAGTGACCATCAAACATGTCTTCTTTGTCATCGTAATCAAAACGGATTAAATTGAAGTAGCCTCCATTTTCTGCTGAGCTGAAATATCCTTCCGTTTCACTTTCCGCTTGAAAATCTGCTTCATCTAATCCGAAGCGGTGTTCATCCCACAAGTACTGTGAGTAATTAGCAAAGGACTCATTCAAGGGTAAGTTTGACCAAGATTCACAAGTTACTAAATCCCCAAACCAATGGTGGAATAACTCATGTGCAATCGTAGACTGATCATTTCCGTCTAACAATTCACGTTCAGTTTTGTACACGTAATCACCAAATACAACAGCGCCGGTATTTTCCATTGCTCCAGAAACGTAGTCTCTCACGACAATTTGTGAATATTTATCCCATGGGTATTCAAGGCCTAACTTTTCCGAGAAGAAACGAATCATTTCAGGCGTTTCACCAAAAATAGCTTTCGCATCTTTTTCGTATGCTGGCTCCACGATGTAGTTTACTTCCATTTTGGAACCATCCTTGCGCGTGTAGCTATCTTTTACCGTTTTGAATTCACCAACGGCCATCATAAAGAGGTAAGGTGCATGTGGCAAGTCTTGTTTCCAATGGTCTGTTCTTGTTCCATCGGTATTTTTCTTGGAAGAAATTAATTTTCCATTTGCCAAAGTCATGTATTTATCTTGAACCGTCATTAGGATTTCTTCGGTTGATTTTGCATTTGGTGCGTCCACGGTTGGAAACCATACGCTATTTGCTTCCGTTTCGCCTTGTGTCCAAATTTGCGGCATTTTCGTTTTATCTTCCCCTTTTGGATTGATGAAATACAGTCCTTTGTCTGAAGTAATCGCTGCACTTCCCCCAACTTTACGTTCGTCTGGTTTGGACACGTATTGAATCGTCACATTGAATTTCTCATCACGCGTGTATTTACGGTCCAATTGGATACGCAAATGCAAGGAGTCGTTATAGGTATATGCCAACTTTTTGTTGTTCATCTCTACAGAAAGGATATCCATTCCTTTTGCGTCTAGGATTAGACTATCCGACGTGTAAAAATGCTGTTTTGCTGTTAAAATTTCTTTCCCGTTCAAACGTGCATGTTCCCAGTCGAAACTAACTTCTAAACGTGTATGAACGATGTCCGTTTGCAAGGTTCGCGAAGAATTGTAAATTCCACGAACGTATGGATTTTCCTCCTCCATCATCATTTCTTCCCATTCTTCTTCGGTGAAATCACCTTCCGGTAATTCTTCTACCATCTCAGGGGCACCCCAAGATTCACTTTCTTGAACCGATTCTTTCGATTGATGACAAGCCGTAAGAATTAAAAATGTTGAAACGAAATAAGCGTATTTTAACATAGGAATATATTTTAGACAAAACTGCAGAAAATAAATGAATTTACCGAGAATCTTGCGTGGAAACAAACGCAAGAAATTCGCTTTCGTTACTTTTGTAGAAAAAAAAGATGATTTCAATTGACACTTACAATTTCGGAGGGAAACGCGCATTAGTTCGCGTGGATTTTAATGTGCCCCTTGACAAGGAAACAATGGAAGTAACGGATGACAAGCGTATTCGTGCGGCATTGCCAACCATTCAACACATATTAAGTGCTGGAGGAAGTGTCGTATTGTTGTCTCACTTTGGTCGACCAAAAGAAGGGCCAGAGGAAAAGTTTTCCTTGAAACACATCATCAAAACAATTGAAAAAAACATTGGTAAACCTGTAAAATTTGCAGCAGATTGTATCGGTCGAGATGCCATTGATCAAAGTTCTAAACTTCAACCGGGAGAAGTTCTTCTCTTGGAAAACGTTCGTTTTTATGCTGAAGAAACAAAAGGTGATGTCGTCTTTGCGGAGAAATTAGCTGCTTTAGGAGATTGTTACGTGAACGATGCCTTTGGTGCTGCTCATCGAGCGCATGCTAGTACCACGCAAATTGCACAATTTTTTCCAAACGCTAAAATGGTTGGATTCTTAATGAAATCCGAACTGGAAAGTGCGCGAAAAGTGTTGAATCACGCGGAGCGTCCATTCACTGCGATTGTCGGCGGAGCGAAAGTATCCGATAAAGTGTTAATCGTTGAGAATTTGTTAAACATTGCAGACCACATCATCATCGGTGGAGGAATGTCCTACACGTTTTACAAAGCGCAAGGTGGCCAAATCGGACAATCCTTGTGTGAAGATGAACGTTTAGAGACGTGTCGTGAGATCCTGACAAAAGCCAAAGAAAAAGGTGTCCATATTCATTTACCACAAGATTCTACCATTGCGGACAGATTTGCGGCAGATGCAGAGACGAAGGTAACGCCTAGTAATCAAATTCCAGATGGTTGGATGGGATTAGACATTGGTACAGAAGCAATCGCTCAATTCCGCGAAGTTTTGTTGGCAAGCAAAACCATTTTATGGAATGGTCCGATGGGTGTCTTTGAAATGAAAGCATTCGAAAACGGAACGAAATCCGTGGCAGAAGCCGTAGTCGAAGCAACATCAAACGGGGCCTTCAGTTTAATTGGTGGTGGCGACAGTGCGGCAGCCGTTCAGAAATTCGGAATGAGCGACCAAGTGAGCTACGTGAGCACAGGAGGAGGCGCATTACTGGAGTATTTTGAAGGAAAAGTATTGCCTGGTGTTCAGGCGATGGAAGACTAATTTGCTTTTACGACATCTACTAGGCGGTTGGAATATCCCGCTTCGTTATCGTACCAACCAACAACTTTTACGAGTCCATTGAAAACCGTTGTTAATTCAGCATCAAAAAGACAGCTGAATGAACTACCGATCACATCACAGGAAACGATTGGATCTTCGGTATAACCAAGGATTCCTTTCATATCCGTTTCGCTCGCTAATTTCATCGCAGCGTTGATTTGTTCGACCTTTACATTGGACTTTGTCACCAAGGTTAATTCAGTAACTGATCCATCAGTCACCGGGACACGGAAACTTCCACCGGTGATTTTACCTTTCAAATCAGGAAATATGCGTGTGATGGCTTTTGCTGCTCCGGTTGAAGTTGGAATAATGCTGTTTGCCGCAGCACGAGCACGACGTAAATCTTTGTGCGGTGCGTCATGTAGACGTTGATCTGAAGTATAACTATGTACCGTAGAGATGTATGCTACTTCAATATCCATTAAAGATTTCAGTACTTTGACCATTGGAGCGACGTTATTCGTCGTACATGATGCATTTGAAATTACAGAATCACTAAAATCTACCTCGTTATCGTTTACACCCATGACAACAGACGGAATGTCTTCATCGTTTGCTGGAGCGGAGATAATCACATGTTTTGCGCCACCAACTAAGTGTTTGGAAGCTGCTTCTCGCGTTAAAAATAATCCTGTTGATTCCAAGACTGTTTCCACCCCGTAATTTGACCATGGGATTAATTCTGGATTTCGTTCACTGATAAAGACAATTTTCTTTCCATTGGAAAAATGCAATTCATTTCCATTGATTTCAAAGGACAAAGAAAAATTTCCATGAATAGAATCGTACTTCAATAAATGAGCTAGTGTTTTCACATCCGCCAAGTCGTTCACTAAAGCAACATCCACTTGAGGATCTAATAATGCGATACGTGTGAAACAACGTCCAATCCGACCAAAACCATTTACACCAACCTTTTTCATTTTTAGAAGTATTTATGTGTCCAAAATTACACAACAGTCATCAGATAAATAACAATAAAAAAGAAAAAGTGTTCAAATGACACTTTGAACACTTTCCCCTGTGAAAACGAGTGTTTATGCTAGTTAAATGTATACGTTTGACCATTTACCGTAACAGTAAATGTGGCATCACACATCCCACTACCGTAATCAACTACGCGAAGTGGGTGGTTTTGAGGAGTGATCTCAATGGTTCCGCTTACAGGAAATCCACATCCAACTTTAATATGTACAGGATTTGTCGTTAAAGATGTATAGCCACCTCCTGATGAAAATGTTCCAGAAGCAGTTCCTGTAATGTCATATTCATCATCGAAGCGATTGAATAGTGTCGAGTTTCCAGCTGTCCATGTTCGAACACGTGTCGATGTATAATTGACCGTTTCGCCGGAAGTCAATGTTGCAACACCATCAATTTGCACATTAAAATAAGGCTGACCAGAAGTATTTAAACCCATGTTTTCCACGGTCTTTGTTCCTTCAATTTTAATGTCATTTACATAGTAATCAACTGGTGTATGCGTGATGATTGTTCCTTGAGCATGGTAGAAGCCCGTAAATGTCGTAATGATTTTACCTCGTCGCGTTTTTCCATCATTACAATCGCAGTTGCTGGAACCGTAATCAACCGTAACTGTTTTAACAGATCCAATCGTATCAATGGTAATGATCACATTACAAGCCGTTTTTTGTGTCAACGGTTTATCTCCAGGTTGACGCACAATCACACCGCCATTTTTATAGTAGACCATGTTACCGGTGATCGCTTGATCAGAAATGTTCGTCATCTCATCAAATGCGGATTCAACTTTGTAGTTCACCTCGGCAGATTGATCCTTATCGTAACGGAATTTTCCACATGCACTTAGTACAAGTGTGATTCCCAGACATAATAAAACTATTTTTTTCATAACAATTAATTTTAAGACACGTTCTTAACGCAAATTTCTTGCCAATATTGCTTACAAATTCAACTTCGAACGCACTTCTTTAGAAATACCGTCTTTATGTAAATAAATATTGATTGTTTTATATTTAAAGTAGTTTTCAGACACGTATAAATATCCCTTTGGATAATTTGAAGTACCCCAAGAATTTTTAACAAGGAAATAATTCACCCCATTTTGATCTGTATACAAGCCAACAATGTGCATTCCGTGATCATCTGTCGTTGTTTTATTATCATAAGCCTCTTGACGAAGTTCCTGCGTAATGTTCAATTCTTTGCTTGGTTCTGAAAAGGCATTTGATTTACGCTCAGCGCCGGCAGTATTGAAGTTTTTCTCATCTTTTCCAACTACTTCAACGCTTTTAGGATCAGCTGGAACAATGGCAATTCCATTGCGGAAGCTAAATCCTTTTTCCGAAACATCTGCACCCCAAGCGATGGTGTATCCATTTTTCAAGGCTTCTTTTGTCACCTCTACTAAGTCATTCATCTCTACATTGTAACTTTCTCCCCATGCCCAGTTGTCTGGGATTTCCAAAAGACATTTTTTGTACATCTCGTGATTGGTAAAGGACGTTAAGGAAACGTAATTATCCATGTTCAACTGCAAGTGATCAGCAAACGATTTTGGCGTGTACTTTTTTCCTTCCCATTCAAACTCTTTCACATCTTTCCCGATGTTTTTGTCCAGAATTTTGTTGTAGTCTTTCTTCCATGAATCCGAAATTCCTTCCGGAGCACCTAATTTAGGAAGGATGTCCTGCATGATTTTGTTGAGCTCTGTAAACATTTCCCCATGATTGTACGTTTCCGTGTTTTCCAATCCCGTATAAAACTCATAAGGAACAATTCCGTATTTACGAATCACTAAAGGAATGTCGTGGAATGCTCCACCTTCACCGAAATTCGTTTTTCCATCCATGCGGATGTATTTTTCCGCTTTCATTTCATACGCCTTACGAACAGTATACATATCGGAAAGCACGATGTCTTTACCGACACCTAAACGCATCAATTCAGATTCAAAAAAGGACATTCCGGAGAAAGACCAACATGTTCCGGTTTGACCTTGGCTTTGAACAGGTGTTGCATCCAAATGGACAACTTTTTGAAATTGGTATTTACTCCCTTCTGCATTGGTCACTTGTGCCAATGACATCGTTGCACCAAAAAAGATTGGCAACAAAAATTTAATGGTTCTTTTCATGTGTTGATTTATAGTTTACAAATCCAACCTTCCATTCCTTTGGAACTTACTTTCGATTGAATTGCTTGAATTTCACTTTGATTCGCAGCTGAACCTGCACTTACACGAATGAGTGTTCCTCCCGGTAAAATGTGCGCATTGAATCCATCTGCTTGAAGTTTTTGCACAAAGTTGTTTGCGTTTCTCTCATCAGAAAAACATCCAACGATGTACTCATAGCTTGCTTGTATAGGTGCTTGTTCGACTTCAAAAGCATTTGTTTCTGCTCTCGGAACTTTTACCGCAAAAACAGTTGATTCATCGTATTGATAAAGTCCGATTTTTCCAGGTTCAACAGCCGTGAGTTGTTCTTCAATTTTTGATTCGTTTAATACAATTTTGTTAAACGGAGTCAATTGTTTTTTAGCATAACGAACCGAAACCTTGCCTCTCAATGGATTAAAGTCCTTGTAGGAAATAAGCCCTGAATGCAAAACATCTGTTTTCATTGGAATCCAAAACGAATAAAACGCAAATGGCAGAAGGCAAGCCGCAGCAGCGTACTTCCAGAATTTCGTTGGATTTTTAATTGTTTGGTCTTCTGTAGTTTCTGGAACGAATTGGATGATCGGTGTTTCCTCTTGAACCGCATTCGGAACAAAGGTCACATTTGATAAACCGTAGGAACTCAACAGTAAATTAAAATGTCTGTCTTGTTCAAATCGTACGATGCCATCCGCATCTTTCGAGAAAATTCCGAGTTTTGGAATGCTCACTTGCTTTCCATGGGACAAATCTGTGTTTAGCTGACTTGTAAATTGAACTAACTGACTTGCTCCTTCTTGGTAATATAATCCATTTAAACGAGCATACTCCGCAAGTACGAGTCCATCATCATTGATTAAGTTGCGGTTGAAGAGCAGTTGTTTAAAAGGTGCTTGAATTATTCCTTTTTCGAAGTCAATTTGAGCAGCGATTGTTTTCG
This sequence comes from uncultured Flavobacteriales bacterium, assembly GCA_903860985.1. Lineage (GTDB taxonomy): Bacteria > Bacteroidota > Bacteroidia > Flavobacteriales_D > Crocinitomicaceae > UBA952. The sequence continues at coordinate 3,717 of CAIOSO010000133.1, read as the reverse complement.
ATACGAATCCACCAAAATGCGGCACTACGACACAGTTGTGACGTAAAATTAATTGGCAAATGACTTCTTCAAATGGGATCATGTACCAAATTTACAAAAGAAAGATGGAATTACAAAAACAGAAGTACATTCTCCACATCTTCTGGCGTATCGATATTAGGTGTTTCGATGTCTGTTTGAACAACTTTAATTGAATATCCATAGTACATCCAGCGCAATTGTTCCAAGGATTCCATTTTCTCCAACGCTGTAGGTTTCAATTGACAAATTTGAGCTAAGGTATTCGCTCTGTATGCGTACAATCCGATGTGTCGTAGAAATGGATAATTCGACAAATATTCTCCCTTAAAATGATGCGAATTTGGTACACAACTTCGACTAAAATAGAGGGCGTTTTCTTGATGATCTAGGACAATTTTTATTCTGTTTGGGTTCAACAAATCCGCTTCATTGTTTGTTGGGATTCCCAAAGTGGCAATAGAGACATCGGAGTGACTAAATGCACTAAGGAGTTGATCGAGCTGCAATGGATTCACTAATGGCTCATCCCCTTGAATGTTAATGATCACATCGAATCCCGGATTTAATGCCGCAACCTCCGCGCAGCGGTCTGTTCCACTTTGGTGCGCTTCATTTGTCAGGCACACATTTCCGCCAAAACGAAGCACCTCATCAACAATTCGTTGGTCATCGGTTGCAACGACGATTTTTGTGAGTGAATTCGACTTGGATGCACCTTCATAAACCCGTTGTATCATGGACTTTCCCTTTAGGTCAATCAATGGTTTTCCGGGAAAACGAGAAGAGGCGTATCGAGCTGGAATGATTCCGAGTACTTTCATTAAAATTTCATTTGAAGTTGTGCGATAAAGTTTCTCGGTGGCTGAATGTCTCCAGGTCGACTTGAATATTCTGCATTCAATAAATTATTGACAATGAAGCTCACTCGGAAGTTTTCGTTGATTTTATAGGACATCCTGGCGTCAAAAACCAAGTTTCCATAGTGATGTTGTTGACGGTATTGTTTTAATCCAGGTAAGATATACGTCGTCCCCGCGATTGGTTCTTCAAAAACCTTATCAATATTAGACATAAAACTATTATATCTCATCGATGCACCTAAACCCCACTTCTGATAATTTGCTTCAATATCAGCCTTTGCCAAATGTTTGAATCGATATTTCAGCATGTTGGTGGATGTATCCGAATAGGTGGCTGTATAAGCGGTATTCTTATTTAAACTGATTGGGTTCATATAGGTGTATCCGATTAAAGAAATCAATTCTACCTTACCTAATTTTCCCATGGAATTAAAAGAAAAATCCAAGCCGGAAATCCGAGCTTTCTCCACATTTTGAGCTTGAAATCCAATCCATTTATTGACATAACCTGGGTTATTAGGGTCATTGCTCAAAGGTATGTTCGAAGGGTTAAATACACCAAAGGTGAATTCCATCATATTGCTGTATTGATTGACGAATGCGGCTAAATCTAAATAACCTTTCCATGAACCAATTTTTACTCCCTGCTTGATTCCGATTTCACCTGCCCAACCAATTTCCGGCGTTAGATAGGGATTAGGGAAGATATTCAATGCACCTACAGAAGTTTGTGTGTATCGTTCAGCAACAGAAGGATAGCGAATTCCTTGTCCAAAAGACGCACGAAGATGCGTAAACTTGGAAGCTTGATAGTGAATTCCAGTTCGAAGAATCGGATAAAAAGGAATCTTGATATTCTTCTTCTCTGAAATCATAAAGTCGGTGTCTCCGCTTTTTCCATCCATTTGGAAATATTCAAGACGTGCTCCAGCACTGAAGTCCCATTTTCCTTTGTGCAATTCAAGTTGTGAATAGAGTGCAAGGTTTTCTGAATTGTGGTCACCGAATAGATTGGAGCGAACGACATTGTAAATATTCGATGCGCCAGATGTTAAGGTTCCACCATTTTTAAATTGCTTTTGAATCGAATAATCAGCGAAATAAATGACCGCACCATTACTTTGACTGGGATTATTGATGTTTGCGTTGTGTGCGTAATATACACGTGTCTTCAGGTGATGTAAATTGTTCTTTTTATCGATAAATTTCACATAGGGATCGATAAATAATCGCTGTCCAAAATTGTAGGTAAGTGTAGAAGCAGCATTGCTCGTATCTGCCCCACCGCTGGGAATATAACCCAACGAATCACTTTGCCAAATTAAGAAACTTCCCGTTTTCTGTGCTTGATAATTGAATCCAAGGCCGGCTTTCAATCTCGTTGCTGTTTTGGGACGAAAATAGATGGTTCCGCTCACGCGACCACGGTTTTCAATTTCCCCTTGACGGTAGCCGTCGTTTTTAAATAAGGTTGTTGAAACCGTATATCCCATGTAGCGATTCATTTTGGAGTGATACGCTTCTACTTGTTGAAACATCGGGGACTTATCCCACCATTTTAAACTTGCTCTTGCCGGATCACCATAGATTCCATTTTGGATTTTAATTTTCGTTTCTGGAGTAGATTTTGGTTCTTTTTCTGCCAAAGCAATCACTCCGTTTAAGGCTCCACTACCATAAAGAACGGAAGATGCACCTTTCATCACCTCAATTTGTGCCGCTTGTTCCATTGGAATCGCATTCCACTGTGTATCACCCGCATAACCAGAAAGCAAAGGCATTCCGTTCCACAAAAGCAAGACTCGGCTACCCGTTCCGTAAGCGAATCCTGATCCACCGCGAATACTCACTTGTCCATCCATGGTGTTCACACCAGGTGTTTGATCTACCGCTTGTTCTAAATCCGTAATTCCTTTGTTATCGATTAATTGAGGCTTGATGATCTCCATCGAAACAGGTATTTCTTCAATCGCTTGTTTGCGTTTTCCCGCACTGACCACGACCGTTGCCTCGTCCTTAGTTCTCGGATTTAAACGGATGGTGATTGGACCAGCGGATTTAAATTCCAGTGTATCATTGACAAACTGAATCATGGAAACAATGATTTTCACCGGATATTTTGCTGGAGTCAAGGTAAATTCCCCGGCGTAGTTTGTCAGGGTTTTTTGTCCATCGGAGGCGATGACTTTCACGTTTTGGAGGGCTTGATTATCCTCTGAACTGAAGACTGTTCCAGTGATTTGACCTTGAACAAATAGCGTGTACAAGGTGAAAAACGATGCTGTAAATAATTTATTCATAAATAACGTAGTAGGATGTGAAAATAACGAATTCAACGATATTTTCGTGTGTTCTGATCGAAATTATAAATCGTATTGCAGTTGAAGGGTGAAATTTCTCGGCGCTTGAAGATCTCCTGGACGGGATGAATATTCTGCGTTTAAGAAGTTATTTGCAATAAAATTGAATTTAATTCCCTTTTTCAGATCGTAACTCACACGTGTGTCGAAGACAAAAACACCTTTGTTAAATTGTTGGCGGTAATGTTCCATTCCTACAAGCAATTCTGTACCCAAAACACCCACTTCAAAAGCGCGGTCAATATTTTTCATGAAGCTATTGTAGCGCATCGAACCACCAATACTCCACTTTTTGTATGTTGCTTGGATATCAGCTTTCGCTAAATGATTAAAACGGTATTTCAGCATATTAGATGAAGTATCCGAAAATGACGAACGGTAAATGGGATCGTTGTTTAAACTAATTGGATTCATATAGGTATATCCCAAAAGTGAAACCAATTCAACATTGCCAATTTTCCCGGAGCTATTGAACG
>CAIOSO010000132.1 GCA_903860985.1 uncultured Flavobacteriales bacterium | reverse complement strand
ATTGGTGCTTTTGAACGCTTGCAACAGGCTGGAATTTCAGATTTAACAGCGATTCATCGTGGTTTTTCCGTATATAAACACGATACCTATCGCAATGTACCTACGTGGGAAATTCCGATTGCGTTGAAGCAAGAATTAGCGGATATTCCATTGATTTGCGACCCAAGTCATATTGCGGGACGAACCGATTTATTGTTGGAGGTTTCTCAAAAAGCGATGGATTTAAATTACAACGGACTAATGATTGAAACGCACCCAACTCCTGCGCTGGCATGGTCGGATGCAAAACAACAAATAACTGCAGAAGTTTTAACGGAGCTTCTAAATAAATTGGTTTTACGTTCCAATGTCATGGAGCAACGTTCATTTGAAGATTTAGACAATTTTAGAAAACAAGTACATACTTTGGATAGCGAATTGTTTGATATACTCGTGAAACGTATGCAAATTAGTGAAGAAATTGGTCGTTTCAAGAAAGAACATAATATCACTATACTTCAAGAAGAGCATTGGAAAAAATTATTGGAATCGCGTTTACACATGGCGAAAACCCTCAATTTAAGCGATGATTTTGTTCGTTCTATTTTAGATGCGATTCATTTGGAATCTATTACACGACAAATTAGTGTCATGAATCCTTAGGCTATGCTACAGCAAGTACAACCTGGTAATTATTCGCGTACCATTCAAATACCCGCTTCTAAAAGTGATGGACAACGTGCCTTGTTGGCCGCGGCTTTATCGAAAGGTACATCGTATATCCATCATCTTGGAAAAAGTAAGGATGAATTAGCGATGCTACAATGTATAGAACAGCTTGGGGCTGTTATAAATTGGAATAATGACATATTGGAAGTAGAAGGGCTTTCTACATTTCCGAGTGAAATAGCACTAAATTGTGGCGAAAGTGGATTGACCTCACGTTTGTTGATTGCAGTTTGCGCAATGTATCCTGGAAATTTTTCCATTTCAGGAGAGGGCTCCTTGTTGCAACGTTCGATGGATTTTTATGTAGAATTGTTTAATGAAAAGCAACTTACGTTTACATTCTCCGAAAATAATACATTGCCCTTACACGTTCGTGGAGGGATAAAAGCTGGAGAAATTGTGGTAGATGGAAGTCAGAGTTCACAGTATATTTCCGGACTTTTGATGGGTTTACCCTTGTTAGTTTCCGATTCTGTATTGGTAGTTGAAAACGGGGTGAGTTTACCATATATTCAAATGACACTGAATACCTTGATATCTTTTGGGATTATAATTAAGCAACTTGAAAATCGTTATTATATTCAAGGGAATCAAACCTATCGACCTGCAACATATGTTGTGGAGGGAGATTGGAGTAGTGCGAGTTATTGGTTAGTTGCAAGTGCATTAGGTCAGGACATACAAGTGAAGGGATTGTCATTCGAAAGTTTACAAGCAGATAAAGCCTTATTGGAGGTGTTTAATATTGCAAATTGTACCGTTGTTCAGTCTGAAAATGGCGTCCAAATTCATGGTAATGAACGAAAAACGTTTGTTTTTGATGCAACACATTGTCCAGATTTATTTCCTGCTTTAGCTGTTTTTGCTGCATTAACTCCAGGTATTTCAACGATTAAAGGAGTAAATCGTTTACAAAATAAAGAAAGTAATCGCGGGAAAGTGTTACAAACTGAATTTGAAAAGTTAGGTGTTCGGATAGACCTT
>CAIOSO010000131.1 GCA_903860985.1 uncultured Flavobacteriales bacterium | reverse complement strand
GCAAAGGAATACATGTCATCAATACACCAGCCTCTTCTTCCCAATCGGTTGCTGAATTGGTAATGGGACAATTATTTTCCTTGTCTCGTTTCCTAAACGATTCTTTTAAGAACATGGAGGCAGGTGATTTTTCCACACTCAAAAAGAACTACGCAAAAGGAGTTGAACTCCGCGGAAAGACAATAGGAATTATTGGTTTTGGACGGATTGGTCAAAGTTTAGCATCGTATGCACTTGGCGTTGGAATGAAAGTCATTGCGATTGATAACAAGAGTCAAGAGGTACAAGTCAAGGTGACTGTCGGATCTCAAGACATTCATGTGACGATAATAACGGAAACGAATCTACAGGGACTTTTGGGAGAAATGGATTACATTTCGATTCATGTCCCCAAACAAAAAGATGGAAGTGCCGTCATTGGTTCAGCTGAATTCGCTAAAATGAAAAAAGGTGTGTTCATCGCCAATGCCGCAAGAGGTGGAGTGATTAATGAAGATGCCTTATTGGAAGCGTTGAACAATGGATCAGTTGCTGGAATTGCATTAGATGTGTTTGAAAATGAACCTCATCCACGTAAAGATTTATTAGATCACCCGAAGATCGCTTGCACACCGCACATTGGAGCGGCAACATTGGAAGCTCAAGACCGCATTGGTGAGGAATTGGCTCAATTAATTATCGAAATAGCGAAATAAAAAATAACTCGATCATAAAAAAAGGGATGCACATGGTGCATCCCTTTTTCATTTATCTTTTTTTTAAAAAAAACTAGTCTCTAATGATTTCAATGGAATCAATGCTGTCTCCTTCACGAATATCATCAATCACATCTAATCCTTCTGTTACTTTCCCGAAACATGTATGTGCACGATCTAAGTGAGAAGTATTTCTTCTTGAATGACATACAAAAAACTGAGATCCACCTGTGTTTTTTCCTGCGTGAGCCATCGAAAGTACGCCACGGTCATGGTACTGATTGTCACCAGTTAACTCACAATCGATTTGGTAACCTGGTCCACCAGTTCCTGCCATTCCTCGTTCACCTTCACGTGTGTTTGGACAACCTCCTTGAATAACGAAATCAGGAAGGACGCGGTGCCACTTTAATCCGTTGTAATAGCCCGACTCAGCTAACTTCGCGAAGTTCTCTACTGTTTTCGGTGCGTCGTTTTCGTAAAATGTCACATGCATTTCACCTTTGTTCGTTTTAATGATTCCTTTCATGTCCTTTATTTGATCGCACGAAATTACGGGTTGAAATTGGAATGCTAAAATGGAGTTTTGAACAATGCACTATGGGTATACTTGTTGAAAACTTAGTTGATAACGTATGAAGAGGCGCTTTCATGTGACTTTAAGGTAATGTTAAATTTGTAAAGAACGAAACCAACAAACGATTTTCTATGTTCAGTACACTTACAAAAAGAAAACTTACCGACAACCAAGTTGCCAACGTTTTCATTAACGCCATTTTTGATAGTGTTGACAATGGCTTTACTGAAGTATCTTCGATGATCAATGAGGATACAGCATTTGTTCAATCACCCGCCATCGCTGCAGAAAATAACGGTGAATTTGGCATGATTGTTCTTGTTGGGAATTTATCCTTTTTAGAAAGTACTTTTGAAGCAGATCAAGCGGAAAGAGTTGAAAATATTATTTTCGAAAAAGTATCGAAAATGTATGAGATGGATATCATGTCCTTTCGAACTTTAGTGAGAGAGTATCAATCCTTTATCATGCGCGTGAATCATCCTTCCAAAAACTGGATTTATGGGATGTCAAAAGCTGTTTTTCACAAATACAACTTGAATGAATGTCAAGATGAATATTTCCGCCGCATGCAAGCACCAAATCCACTGTTCTTAAAAAGAATGGATGAAGTCATGTCCAACTTCATTTGGAACTGGGACGCTTTCTTTAAAAAATATAGAATCTAAGTTTTATACGACACATAAAAAAAGGAGCGAAATTCGCTCCTTTTTTGTATCCGGTAATTTACCAAATTCAACAAGATTTCATGTCGTTTTTACCGATTGAATGCTTTTTTACGGAAATCCATTCTGACAATGTAACCATTTTAGGAAAGGGTACGTTAAGGGTTAGCAATGAACACAAAATTGAAAATCGGGGTATTTATTTTAGCTACTAGCTCCATGCTTGGATATAGCGCTAATTTATTTGCCAATCCAATCTTACCAAAGAAACCGATTTCATGTATTAGTGTAACTGAAGGACAGACATTATACCAAATTTCGAAATCGACACAGCTCACCCTGCGACAACTATACAAATTCAACGATT
>CAIOSO010000130.1 GCA_903860985.1 uncultured Flavobacteriales bacterium | reverse complement strand
GATGGTAATGGCTGGAAACAAGACCAACCATTCAAAACTGAGTCCATATAACTGAAAAACACCGAGTACGCTCACTAATCCAAAGAAAATAAAGACCATGAGGTCTCCGAGTCCACGGTAACCGTAGGCATTTTTTCCAACGGTGTAGGTAATCGCTGCGAGAATGCAGAGTCCGGCGAGTACTAAGTACACAAACATGGATTGAGACGTTAAATTCTTCGCACTGATGGCAATGAGTGAAATCGCTGCGGAGGCGGATAGGAGTGAGGTCAGAAAAATGCCGCGTTTCATTTCTTTTTGGGTAATTAATCCAGCTTGAATGGTTCGTTTTGGTCCAACGCGGTTTTCGTTGTCTGTTCCTTTTTGACTATCGCCTAAATCGTTAGCGAAATTAGAAACAACTTGAAATCCGATGGTGGTAAGCATTGCCAAGGAAAAAATGAGTCCATCCCATTTTCCTAAAGCAGCTGCGAGTCCAGAACCCATGATGATTCCAGAAACGGAAAGTGGCAAGGTTCTCAACCGTGCAGCTTTTAACCAAGCTTTTATTTTCATGTTATTTTCGTTTGTAAATGGGAACGGTGGAACAAGGTTCGCCATACATGATGGACTGAACCGTAGTTTGTAGTTTTTGAACAAGGGTTGCCATGGCATATTCTGGACAAGAAATGTCACTGCATCCTTTGATGATGACTTTTCCGTCTTGAAATGGACCTAAATCGAGTTGTTCCATGTTTCTTCGGATGAGCGCTTTTTCGAGTTCTAGCTGTGATCCAACAACAACATACGCAGCGTGTGTATGTAGCGCGGATGCCACTAACATGTATGCCCAGGTAGGAACAATGGCATCCGCGGAACAGTGTACGTAGACAGCTTGACCGTTAAATTTTTCCCAAGCTTCTGTTTTAATCCACGATCGAAAGTCTTTTTCTTTCAAAACCAATCCCTGCCAAAGCTGCGTAGCTAAGTCGAGACCCACGATCTTTTCTTTCGGTTTGAAATCCGCCAAGTCCATCTGAATAAGACTACTTTCCTTGACCTTGTTTTTAATTTCCTCCATGTTACAAAGATAAGGGATTGTTAAAAACAGGGCCTTTATTTTTAGGACAGTCTGTCAGTATTTTCAACTAGGCATATCTTTTGACATTTGGTGGACGATGCAACAAACGCCACCCTTTGAATCTCATTTGAGAAATGCCATTCCACCTGCTTTGGTGGCGTTGCTCATCATGTGGTTGATTTATTGGGCGGATTTTCTCTTTATTTATGATTTTCATCGACTGGGAGTCGTTCCAAAACAGCTTTCCGGCTTGAAAGGAATCCTTTTTATGCCTTGGATTCACGCACATTCGGATGTGAAACACATTTTAAATAATTCGGTTCCTGCTTTCTTGTTGATGACCTTGTTGTTTTATTCCTACAAAGAAATTGCGCTGAAAGTCTTTTTGTTAAGTTGGTTTTTGACCGGACTTTTCCTTTGGGTCTTTGGAGCGAACAATGGCGCACACCACATTGGCATGAGCGGAGTGATTTACAGTTTGGCTGCTTTCCTTTTTACCTCTGGAGTACTAAGAAAATACTTGCCCTTGCAAGCCTTGGCCTTGTTTATCGTCTTTTTGTACGGCTCCATGATTTGGGGAATATTTCCAACGAAGGAGCGGATCTCTTGGGAAGGACACCTCAGTGGGATGATTATCGGAGTGTTTTTGGCCTTTTATTACCGCAAATTAGGACCACAGCGTCCAAAATACCAATATGAAATCGAAAAAGAGCTGGGCATTGAGCCGCCAGATTTAGAAGGAATGTACCTCGAAAAACTCCGTTTACAGGAGGAAGAGGAGCAGCGCAAATTGGAGGAATCGCGAAACATTTCCAGCGAAATCATCGTGACCTACGAATTCAAGAAAACACCGAGTACTCCGCCGAAGAATCCTTCTGAACAGTAGTTTATACGGTGCTTTTTGATCGATTTATCATCCAGAACATCAGCCAACCGATTCCGATACCCAAGGTATTTGCCAAAACGTCCAACATGGATTGCTCGCGTCCTGGAACGAAGCCCTGTGCGAATTCCATGAAGATTCCATACGCGATGCAGAGCAGCAGAATTCGCCAAAAACGCTTTCCTTGTGCGGATGTAAGGCTACAAAAGCTCAGTACAGCATACGCGACAAAGTGATTGATTTTGTCGTTGCTCTGAATGTCCACACCAGATTTCGGTGGCAGTAAGCTCAAAATCGTGATTCCTAACAGGACAGCAAGCGTCACGTAGTACCAGATTTTACTCTGTTTCATACCCAAACTTTTGTCCTTTGTCGATAGCTGGAATGCCATCTTTTAACCAAAGTGGTGCTGGTTTTCCTTGTAAGTAGTGATCGAAGAATTGACGCATGCGGATGCTTAAATCGATTTTGTACGGAAGTTTGGTCAGGTTGTGGTCATCATCGTTGTAGTTCAACATCCAACATGGTTTTCCAAGGCGTCTCATTCCGTTGTACAATTCGAGTCCTTGGTACCATGGAACCGCTCCGTCGCGGTCATTGGCCATGATCAACAATGGCGTAGTGACATTCGGCAAATGAAACAAAGGTGAATTCTCGATGTACAAGGCTTGTGCCTCCCAAATCGTTTTCCCGATGCGACTTTGCGTGGACTCGTATTGGAATTGTCTGTTCAATCCGGATCCCCAACGGATGCCACCGTAAGCAGAAATCATGTTTCCAACGGGAGCTCCAGCCATTGCTGCCGCATATCGTTTGGTCATGGTTACGAGTTGAGCGGTTTGATATCCACCCCAACTTTGTCCTTGCAAGCCCATGCGCGTGGAATCGATTGGAAATTGTTTCAGGAGCTGATCTGTTGCGCTCATGATGCAATTATATGCCGATTTGGCAGGATGTCCAATCTCGTAGCGGATGTCTGGAATGAACACAAAATAGCCCGCGGAAGCGTATTCGGTCGGATTAATCGTACTCGCCGAGGGACGCGGTCCCTGATAGTTGTGTAGATTATCCGAGTTCAATTCGTAGTAGTAAAGAATGAGTGGATACTTTTTCGTCGCATCGTAATCAGCAGGTTTGTAGAGGATTCCTTCGAGGTTTTGTCCGTCGTAGGTTTTCCATTTCACGATTTCACTCGTCGCCCAATTGTAGTTCGCTTGTTGTGGATTCGTCACCGACAAGACTCCTTCTGGCTGATATTGATCGTTCCACAATTCCAATTCTGGGTAATGAGAAACCGTCATCCAACGGAAAAAATAGTGGTTTTTATTGGGGGAACGTTCGATCAAGGAAATGCGTGCGGGAATTTGAATGATTTGACGCAAACCATTTGCTTGACTCGCATCGAAGTGATGAAGTCCTTCTTTTTTGGTGGACAGTTCAAAGCTTTTCGCGTAGCAATCACGGAGATCAATGTATATGCTGTCGGATTCCCATTGCACTAAATCCATGCGGACCTTGTTTTTCGTTGCCCATTCATTTGTCAGGGACTGTAAATTCTGTGTGCTGATTTGATAATCCCACAGGTCGCAGCGGGACTTGAAATACACGTGGTCTTCGCTGCGGTCAAAGCCAATCCATCCTTCTGGACCAGCTTCCATTGGCTGACCGTTCAGGTCTTCATTCCAGGTGATGTCCTTGCGATTCGCGTTCATGTACGAAACTGATTTCGCGGCGATATCTAACAAAACATGTTGATTTTTCACTGGATTGAAATATGTGAAGTACGTGCCTTTTGGAGAAAGAATCCCAGGATACGCGAGTCCTTTTGCGAGGAGTTCTATCGAGCCATCGATTAAGGAAATGCGGTAGACGTCTTCCAATCCGGGGGATTTCCATTGTTGTTGAATGGCGTAGGATTCATTGCTCGTTGCTTGCAGGTAATCTCCGATAAGTTGGTCGGACGCGCGCACACTGAGGGTATCGTTGCTGAGTGGAATGATTTTCTCATTGTCAAAGCGGAAAACGTATAAATCGCTGCGTTTTTTCTCTTGGCTCAATTGCACCAATTGCTGTGCTTGAAGTTCCTGATCTTGGTAGTGCCAGATGTCCACACGCACTTTTTCTGATTCAAGAAGCGTGTCTTTCACCTCTGCTTTCACGTGGTCTGCCACGCCGAAAAACAAAAATCGATTGTCCTGTGTGAAAATAGGTGTGCGGTTTTCCGATATTCCTTTCAAGGTATCGAAATCGGGTGTCAATGTGTCGCCGAAAACCCACGTTTTATTGGAAACGAGGTCAAAGACATTCAATTCAAATTGTTTCACTTTGTTCGTGTCTTGACTTGCAAAAAACGCCAAACGTGTTCCGTCTTCGTTCCAAACGGGTGCTTCACACGCGGTATTTCGGTCAAATTCTTTGATGAGTGTTTGCGTGG
>CAIOSO010000129.1 GCA_903860985.1 uncultured Flavobacteriales bacterium | reverse complement strand
TTTTTTTACAAATATAAAAAAGAACTAGCATTAAGGTAGAATTAGAGGAAATTAAATTCACAAAATAGATTGATTGTATATTGATTTATTTAAATATATTTGCACCATCAAATGTCACACAGTGATTCTTGATTTATAAAGAAGAGGTGAGAGACTGGCTCAGTGATCCTCTGGCAACCAACTGTAAGTCTATCTCGATAGATTGGAAAATCGGTGCCAAATCCAGATTTCAATACATAGTGTATTGGAAGAATATAAATGTAAAGAAAATGAAACACTTCAACAATTTTCACTTTTCAAGTGAATTTCCTTTAGAGTCAGGTAAATCATTACCTAGTCTTTCCATTAGTTATCATACATTTGGCACCCTCACTCCTACTTCCAAAGTGATATGGGTATGTCATGCTTTAACAGCTAATTCCGATGTTTCCGATTGGTGGAATGGATTATTTGGTGCAGGTGATTTGTTTGATAAACCAGAATATTTTATCGTTTGTGCAAATATAATTGGCTCTTGTTACGGAAGTACAGGTCCATTATCTGAACACCTTCCTAGTTCACATGCATATTTAAAATTTCCTGCAATTACGCCAAGAGACATGGCACATGCGCATCAACTTTTAAAACAAGAACTCGGAATTGATCAAATCTATTTGTTGATTGGTTCTTCCTTAGGAGGACATCAAGCGCAGGAATTTTCCTATATCCTGAAAGAAAAACTGGAGAAATTAGTTTTGATTGCTACCAACGCAAGACACTCTCCTTTTGGAATAGCATTTAACGAATCGCAACGTTTAACAATATTAGCAGACGAGACATTTACGCAAGAAATTCCGGAAGGAGGACTCAAAGGACTCAAAGCCGCTAGAAGTATAGCGATGTTAAGTTATCGTTCGTATGAAGGATATTTAAAAACACAAGCAGAAACATCCAACGAACACACCGACAACTTCAAAGCAAGTTCTTACCAAGCGTATCAAGGACAAAAACTAGTGAATCGTTTTAATGCTTATTCCTATTGGTATTTAAGTAAAGCGATGGATAGTCACAACATCGGAAGAAATCGTTCTTCGATGGAAGAAGCACTTGGCACCATTTCAGCCAAAACGTTGGTCATTGGAATTTCGAGTGATTTACTTTTTCCAGTTAACGAACAAACATTTTTAGCAGAACATATTCCAAATGCTCATTTGGAAATTATTGATTCCATATTTGGACATGATGGATTTTTAGTAGAAACTAAAACATTAGAAAACTTATTAATAAACTTTTTAAATAACGAAAATGAGAAATAAATTAAACATTGGTCTTTTTGGATTTGGATGTGTAGGTAACGGATTGTATGATGTTTTAAATAAATCCAACTTATTAGATGCAAGTATTGCAAAGATCGTAGTTAAAAGTGCAGGTAAAAAACGTAGTATCAGTGAAGAGCATTTTTCGTATGATAAAAATGATATTTTGACGGACGAAACTATAAATGTTGTAGTAGAATTAATCGACGATTCTAAGGCTGCGTTTGAAATAGTATCTGAGGCACTA
>CAIOSO010000128.1 GCA_903860985.1 uncultured Flavobacteriales bacterium | reverse complement strand
GTTAAGGTAATGATTGAACCAGCACAAACCGTTTGATCGTTTCCAGCATAAATATTTGGAAGAGCATTGACGGTAACTTGAACTTGGTCTGTATTAGAACATCCGTTGGCATCGACACCGGTAACGGTGTAAGTTTGAGATGCAGATGGAATGTATGGAACAGCATTGAGCACACCATTATTCCATGTATAGGTATTCGCCCCAGAACCAACTAAAATCACACTTGATCCAGCACAAACCGTTTGGTTAATTCCAGCATCAACAGTAGGAAGAGCATTTACGGTTACTTGAACTTGATCTGTATTTGAACAACCATTGGCATCGATTCCAGTGAGTGTATAAAGTTGAGATGATGAAGGGATGAATGAGATCGCATTAGAAATCCCATTGGACCAAGAATATGAATTTGCACCACTTCCTGTCAATGTGATACTAGACCCAGCGCAAACTGCTTGATCAATACCAGCATTCACTGTTGGAAGAGAATATGCTGTAATCGCTTTTACATTTGACGTATCGGTACATGATAAAAGTGAGTTTGTTACCAATACCGAATAATTTCCACCTTGGGAAATACTGCAGGTAACACCGGTCGCTCCTGCAATTGGCGCGCCATTTAATAACCATTGATAAGAACTTCCAGCAGCACCAGGAATACTCAAAGAAGCCGTAGAACCTTGACAAAATCCAATTAATGAACTATTGATTTCTGCTCCTGCAATAGAAGAACATGTATTCAATTGAAAAATGGACAATGTACTACTTACTTCATTGGCCAAGATTACAAGTGGATTTCCATTTGGAGATTCAGCTGCAGAAATAAAAATAATTCCTTCCGCACCTAAATCTGGACCGCTTGTTGTATTGGATCTATTGTTATAGTATCCAACGAAATTTGGAGTAGAAGGATTTTGAACATTAAAAATAAATACACCACCAAGGCGCTCAGAAGAAACAAATGCATACATAGATCCATTGAATTCATGCACCGTAATCCCTTCAATTTCCGGACCTTTATCGTCACTTCGGTTCTTAAGTGCTGGCGCACCAACTGTATTTGACGCATTAAAGATCGAACCAAAATAAGGGTGTTTTGAAGTGATTTGCTCCAAAAGGTCTTTGGAATCAAATACGACCGCTCCAGTTGTTGCATTGCGAATACTGAAAGAACGTCCACTCATGACATGTAATTCATCATAATCACCATCACCATCTGTATCTCCTGAATATTTCAAGGCACTAAGTCTACCTAGGAACTTATTATTTTTCAAGATTGCTGCATCTGGGAAAGCAAGCGGATCTAAATTAGCAAATGTGGATGATGAAATTCTGTTCGCATCAATGACAGATCCAAATTCTCTCGAATCTCCTTCGTTAGCTGTAAAAATGTATCCTTGTCCACCAATGGTTGCGTAGGAAATGGCATCCGGCATGTAGGCACCTTTGATAGGTAAATCACCAGTGATAAGTACAGCACCACTTTGATCAGACGCGTCTAAAGCATTTCCAGATCCAGTATTGTATTGACTGTAACCTAAAGCGGAAAGACTTACAATACTATTTGTTGTTAAATCAATGGTTAAAAGAGCATTCGCTTCTTGAATAGCTACGTAAGCTTTTGTATTGTCATCAGAAATAGCAATGTATTCTGGCTCTAAATCTTGAGCAACTGTTGCACTTGTAGAGAATAAACGAATTCCCTGTGCAAGTAATGTGCTTGATTGCGTGTTATACGCTGTTAACCCTAAAGTGGTAACATTAGCTTGTGTCAATGAACTGATTCCACCAGAAATGTCAATAATGGAAACTGAACCTTCTGGATCGACCGTGTAAGTTGCATTCGGCTCACCTTCATTCGCTGTAAGAATTTTTGTGTAATTTTTGTTGAACGTGATCATGTCGGGCATTGCACCAACAGTTACTTGTTTCAAGAAGTTACCATTGTAATCAAGGATTACTACTGATCCATTTAATTGTGGGTTTGAATTCTCTACAGCTAATACAATAATACTGTCATGTGCTACAACAGAATTAATGTTGCCATAAGGTGCCATCGCAACGGAAGAAATTAAAATTGGATTTGACGGATTAGCAAAATTGACAATGTCTAATTTCGCTCCAATGCTATTTGCAATGTACATGCGATCTACGTCCGAATCAAATGTGACAATTTCAGCAGAGTTTGTTCCTGTTGCCCCGTTCGAGAAACTTGTAAGTAAATTCATGTTTAACTCATTGGTTTGAGCCGGTGCTTGCATGTCATTATCTGCAATAAACATAATTCTATAGTTATCTGTACTAGACACTAGTGCGTTAGATCCATTCAGAATTTTAACAATGATACGCTCTGCTTTTTCAGCTAAAACATCATCAACAATCGTAATAGTATGATTGAAAACACCATTTGTATTGGCGGGAATAGTTACCGTACTTGACATCGTGAAATCATAATTCAATGTTGCGTTGGAGTACGTAGAAAAACCTAGGTTTAATACAATCGGATTTGCATTCGCATTTGACACGGTAATTGGAACTACAACAGTTCCTACATTTTCATTTACCGAAATAAAATTATTCGCTGCAGTAATAGAAACATTTGCACGCCCCTCTACGGAAACATTGTCAAATCTCCATGTTCCTCCTGTTGCAACAGTAGTTGGTGTTGCCGTTTGTCTAAATTGACCAGTTGTTTGGTAATGTGCGGCAAGAACTCTAACAGCAAAATTCGCGTTATTATTTGCTCCGGTAATTGCAGAAAAATTAACAGAAACCCTTCTGTAGTTATCTCCTAATGAACTATTTTGAAATCTTCCGCCATCTAAAACGCCATTACAGTAAGTAGTGTTTAAATCAGTCATGACAAAATCTAACCAAGTTGTTCCATCCAATGTGTATTTCACACGCATCGTATTCACAGCGGTGTTGGAAGATCTTTGGTCCCAAGTAAAGAAAATATTTTGAAAACCAACAGTAGAAACGTTGTATTGCACACCACTTGATTCATTTGTCGCACCTGGACTTGCTGTAAATGCCCATGCTCCCGGGGCGGTTCCGTTTTGTGTACCACAACCATTATTGATGATTGGATCCATTCCCGTTGCGGCAGTTGCGGCAACTAATGAACCAAGGATGGATGATGTTCCAGTGCCTAAATCTGCTAGCGGTGCAGTTGGTGCACCAACAATCGTATTGTAATTCCACAAAGCAATGTGGGATTGCGCATTCAAGGTAATCGTTGAAAGTGTAGTAATAATAGCTAAAAGAATGTTTGTAAATCTTTTCATATCGAAATTTTTTACAAAGGTCACTTCATCCCCTTAGATGGATGTTAATCAGAGATTAACTATCTATCAAATACAGATTAAACCAATGTTGACACATTGATTTTTAATGTGAATAGTGTTATTCTATCTCCCAATTCCGCTGAATAAGAACACGGTAGCGATTGATAAACGAAAGGAAACTTTCTTCTTCCTGTATTAATGATTCAAATGAAATCGTAGGATAAGTAAGCTCCCCTGACAATTTACTTTGCTCTTCGATATACACGAACCAATCTTTCAGTCGTTGGACCCCTTCATTTTTAGAACTAGAAAAATCAGAACGCTCAACGCTTGTCACAAAATGAATGGATTTACGAGCCCGACTGAAAAGAACGTTTAAACGTTTCTCTCCGTTTTTCAAGTTGATGGGTCCGAAGCGCATGTCGAATTTCCCTTCCTTATTTTTTCCATAACCGAATCCAACGATTAAGTGATCACACTCTTCTCCTTGCACTTGTTCCAATGCTTTGAAGAAGAAGTTGTCACTGTCAATGGATTCCTCAAGTTGTTGCTGAGCTTTTGGTGATAGTTGCGAATGAATCGCATTTAATTGTGCTTCTGAAAAAGCTACTACTCCACATTTCTCCGAACGCAAGAGTGCTTTTTCTACCAGCCGTGCCATTACTTTGGCTTCTGTTAAATTGACTCCATCGGCGTATATTCCATCCGGAACATAACGTAACATCAAGTTCGTTTTTTCTTGTGTTTTCTCCGCAAAAATGCGCAATCTTCCTCCGTAGAAATAACGGTTCGAAAATTCAATTAATCGAGCATCTCTGCTGCGATAATGATGCGTCAACATGACGTTCGGTAAATAATATGCAGATTGATGTAAGACATCGATTACAACTTCTTCAGATTGTTTAAAATAACTAGAAGGACTCATTTGTTGATGGTCTCCCGCAACGAGCACGCGCTTTGCACGCTGCAAGGCACCAAGTGCATAACTCATCGGTATTTGACCTGCCTCATCAAAAATCACTAAATCAAATTGGTCTTTTTCCATCGGAAAAATAGAAGCGAGAGAACTTGGATTCGAAAGCTGAATCGGTTTCAATACATCCACCCAATATTTTGCTTCACTGCTTCTCAACTCGCGAATCGAAAGGTGATTACGTGTTTTAGCAAACTCCTTCACTAAAATCGATTTCCCCTTGCGTAATTCTGCCCGCAATGATTTTTCAGCTTCGCTCAATTTCGATAAGGGCACATTCAATAATCGTTGCAAATCTGTAAATTTACGTGCTTGATTTTCGATAAGGAATTCAGAAAGATCGACTCCTTCTCGTTGGATGTTTTTCAGTTCTTTTTTAATTTCATGTTTGAATTCGTTTAAATCAAAATCCAACATGTAAGGATGTTTGGATACAAACGCATTCCAATGATGTTGATGAACAAAAGCCGCTAATTCATCGTTGGATTTTCTTGTTTTTAAAAGATCAAATGTTTCATTAGAAAGTTCGTTCAAACGAGAAATACCTGCTTCTAAAGCATTCATTGATGCGGAAAGCTTGGTGAACACCCATTCGATGTCATCGCTAGCATTCAGTGTGAAAAGTGATTTTAATCCATGCGTATATTCATTTAAAGACCGATTTGCTTGCGCCATCTCTCTGCGCGTTTCAGGATTTAATGCTTGATACCATGTCCAATCCATCATCGAAATGTGTTGAATGAATTGTTCAATAACGGGCAATTCAATCTCTATGGAGGTAATACCCAAAGAGTCAAATTTATGGCTTCGTTTTTTAAGGTCAGAACGTAAGTTCAACTGATTTTCTTTAGATGCAATAGAGGTAAGTGGATTTAATTCCGGTGATCGTGTCCATTTGCTCCACAAACGTTTCCAACGTAAACTTGCCACCCATCCTTTTTCTTGTGAGGCGGATTTGAGGATTTCTAACTCTGCAATACTCGGTTCTTGTTTCCAATGATAGTTTTCTACATCAAGTAATTCCAAAGCTTGATTCAAGGCTTTCCATTTCTTGATTTCTCGCTTGATTCCGCTTAATTCTTTACCTAGTAGGTACCCGTATTTTTCGTAAATCGATCCTTGGTACTGGTGGCAAATAATAGCCATTTTGACAGATTTCTGAACGGATTCCAAATGGGACAAGTCGAACACATTTTTATACGCGGATTGGCGTTCAATCAAGGTATTCAACGCATGTGTATGTTCGTGAAAAGTATTTAGGTCCAGCCATGATTTGTTGAGGAACGGCAATATTTCCAAGATGCTAGGCGCCACTTCACTGAGTATTTTTTGATCATTCACCCATGTTTCGAGAGCAGGGGCAGGTAAATTCAGAAAGCCCGAATATGGTGCTTTTTTTGGTCGTATTTCCTGAAATTTAAGAAAGGAATAACCAAGTTCTTTTTCGGCGTTTTTTAATGCTTGAAATTGTTTCGCTAACTGCCCCGATCTTTCGAATTGAACCCAGTGTTTTTCTTTCAAGAAAGAAACTTGGCTCAACCGTTCCCATGTCGTTTTTAAATCCTCGTAGAATGCATGCGAATTCGCATGGAAGGACAAGTGTGTGCATAAAAAACCTAGTTTTCGTTCGGATAATTTTTGTTGGATCACTTGAAGTGCCGATTTTTTCTCAGACACGACAAGAACGTTTTTGTCTTGTTGCAAACAGGAACCAATGATGTTGCTGATCACTTGCGACTTACCCGTTCCAGGAGGACCCTGAACAGTAACGGAATCAAGGTTTAATTTTTCCACTACTTCCGCCTGATCTGGATCATATTCAAACAAAAAAGGACCAGAAAGTGACCAAGTTGATAGTATTTGCTCCGTTTGTTCGGAATGTCCTAAAAGGCGTTTAATGGGTTGTGAAAATTCCTGACCGGAAAGTAAATCTTCTAGTTCCTTTAGTAATTCGTAGCGCTGCGGATGAAAATTCCCGTAAGATGACTCGTCGGGTAAATAAGTGTATGCTTTCGATTCGAATAAGGCGATAAGGTCATGCCGATTTTCAAAACTAGGTGGGTCTTGATGAAATGCATCTCGAAACCAGCGCTCAAAAAAAGGATTAATGAAATATTCTTGATCAGTTTCCGTTATCTGAACGGCTTTCATTTTTCGATAGCTTACATGAACATCCTTCAAATAAACAACCGTTTCCATTGTTTTTTCTTGTTTTTCCCATCGAACCACACCCAAACTCTGACAAAAGGGATGAACGCCAATTTCACGGTAGGTTGACTTTGAAAACTTGAGTATTCGTTGTGTTTTTGTTTGTTCTAAATCTTGGATTTCCACCGGGGACAAGACTTTATTGGGCTGTATATTCACGAGGATATCATCTGACTGAAAATGAGTCAATTCATCCTTATATTCGGAAAGTAGATCTTTGAAATCAGGCTCCATTGCCGTAAAGTTAAGTCCATTTTTAGAATGATCTATCACTTGTATGAATTGGATATTAATTTCCTTACATTTGTTCGACAAAATTCTTCACATGGTTAAAAACACGTTTTTCCTCTGCCTATTTTTGATTTTCAGCACAAAAGCTACTGCGCAAATTTCACTTGCTGTAGGTGATTTCGCTAATGCGGGAGATACCGTTCGACTAAGTCAAATGCAATCTTCCAACCTAGATTTCGTGTCAACCGGAGCAAATTACACCTGGGATTTCAGCAGTTTAACAGCATCTACACAAAGTTTAAAAGAATACACTCCAATCGGTTTTGGTTCTTTTTTAATTCTTGCGACATATGGTCCATTTGCGGGTTCCTATTCAGCAACGTATTTTAACTTAACGACAGAGTTACCCATTGATCAATTGTCAGCATTTCTTCCCATCCAAATCAGTGATTTAAGTCAGTACACGAAACGTTCAAATTCCGGGATTACATCCATTGGATACTCGATAAATGTGCAAGGCCAAGGTGTCCCGTTTAAATCAGATACCATCGAAACGCGCTACAGTTTGCCCATGACCTTTGGCGACTCTCATCAATCTAGGGGATATACGTATGTTGATTTGAATCCAGCAGCGGACATCAAATATGTGCAGCACCGTCAGCGAAATACAACAGTCGATGGTTGGGGAACCGTGACTACGCCACTTGGAACTTTCCCTGCATTGCGTTTACGTCACGACATCAATGAAATTGACTCCATCTATCAAACTTTTTTCGGAACGGGAAGCTGGATCGGAACACCGCCAATTGAACGCACGGAATACGAATGGTGGACGAATGGTAAAGAAGAGTATTTGTTGAAAGTCGTGGTTTCGAATTTCAATGGAAACCAAAACATTAGTTCCATTGAATTTCAAGAACAATACCTTGGTTTGGATGCTGGTTTAACAGAGTTAAGCAATGAATTGGTGCTTTACCCGAATCCAGTGGAAGATATGTGTTTCTTTGAATCAAACCTAGCTGTGGATGAGGTGGTCTTCTATAACCAAATGGGCGCTAAAGTTTCGACTAGTTCATTTAATGGTGTGCAAAATGCCTACATCGATATTCAACATCTGAATCCGGGAGTTTATTTCTGCCACCTTCAAACCAATAAAGGGACAATCGTTCGGAAACTAACGAAACTTTAATACCTTTGAACAGGCAAATCAGTCTATCGCTTTTTTAAAGAGGAAAGTCCGGGCAGTATAGAGCGTCGTACTTCCTAACGGGAAGGTCTCGAGAAAGGAATTTTTCGGGAACAGAAAGTGCCGCAGAAAGGAAAACTACCTGAGCGCTTGCGCGAGGGAAAAGGTGAAAAGGTGAGGTAAGAGCTCACCGCTTTGACAGCGATGTGAAAGGCAAGGTAAACCTTACGAACTGAAAGACCAAATAAACCGAGGATTGCAGCAATGCATAAAGGGCTGCTCGTCCGATCTCGGAGGGTAGGTTGATGGATTCCAAGCGTGAGTTTGGAACAAGATAAATGATAGATAACTGCGTTGATTTTTCAACAAAGGATACAGAACCCGGCTTATGATTTGCCTTTTTTCTTTTTTTCATGAGTGCATACATCGATGATTTAAGCGAGCGCCTTGAGCTTGTTCGAGATCCTTCACGCGTCACAGCGATGGAGAATTACATGAAAAATAACTTTCCCTTTCTTGGGGTAATGAGTGGACCTAGAAAGGCAGTGATGCGCGCGTGGAAAGCAAGTTTGCCTATTTCGCTTTCAAGAGGTGAAACCTGGGATTTGATCCATGAACTATGGCAAAAAGAAGAACGTGAATACCACCAATTGGCTTTAGATTGGATGTTAACATGGAACATCAAATCCTTCGAAAAGCCCGACATTGAACACATCTACTTTATCTTAAATAATCAAAGTTGGTGGGACACCATCGATGGCATTGCCGTACACATTGTTGGTAAATATGCAAAGAAATTCCCGGAAGAAATGCCTCGAATTATTACAGAATGGATGAGTCATCGATCGTTCTGGCTGAATCGAACCTGCTTGCTGTATCAGCTGAAATACAAGGAACAAACGAATTTGGGATTGCAGCAATCATACATTCACGCATTAAAATGGAACAAAGAATTTTTCATTCAAAAGGCAATCGGCTGGAGTTTGCGTGAAGTTTCGAAATGGAATCCAATTTGGGTAAAGGCAGTTGTTGAGCAAGAGGAATTGAAAGGATTGGCTTTTCGCGAAGCCATGAAATATGTTCCCTGAAATTCTCACGACTTTTTTGTAATTTCACCTCCTATGAAAAAAAGCATATTCTTCACCTTCTTTTTAACGCTGCAACTTTATCCTGCTCTCGCTCAGTTTGGACCAGAAAATGGCGTTAAAAAATCCGAGCCAAAATCAATTCTCATTCAAAATGCGCGCATTTATGTCTCACCAACTCAAGTGTTGGAAAAAGCAGACATGTTGGTTGTGGACGGAAAAATCAAGGAAATAGGTTCGTCGATAAAAGATAATCAAGCAGTTATTATTGATTATTCAGGGAAAACAATACTTCCTTCATTTGTCGAATTATATTCCAACGTTGGATTACCAAAAGCTACTTTTCATGAAGGTGGATTTCGCATACAGTCAAAAGGTGACAAAGAAGGCGCATATTATTGGAATGAAGCCATTCATCCAGAATTTAAAGCGTCAAGCTCGTTTTCAATTGACGTTAAGGCCAATGAAACCTTGATTCAAGAAGGATTCGGTTATGCTGTTTCTCACTTAATGGATGGGATGGTTAGAGGAACTGGCGCACTCGTTTCTTTAGGTAACGATCATGCGAACAAACAAATGATGAAAGGTGATGCCGCGCAATTCTTGTCCTTTTCAAAAGGATCTTCTTCGGATGGATATCCTTCCTCTCAAATGGGTTCCATCGCATTGATGCGCCAAGCTTTATTTGATTTATCTTACTACACCACTTCACCACAAAACGAATTTTCCATTTCCTTAGATGCCTGGTCCAAAGAAATGAAATTACCTATGTTCTTCAAAACGGAGGACAAATGGGAGATTTTGCGTGCAGAAAAAATAGCGAAGGAACACAACTTAAACCTATGTTACATTGGTTCGGGTAACGAATATGCGGCCATCGATGCGCTGAAAAATATCCACAGAACCATTGTTATTCCGATTAATTTTCCGGAACCTTTTGAAGTCAGAGATCCATATATCGCAAGACAAATCCCTCTAAGTGATTTGAAGCATTGGGAATTAGCACCTTCGAATCCACTGTTTTTGCATCAACAAGGAATTCCATTTTGCATGACGACATATGGACTTAAATCCGCTGAGCAATTTTGGAAAAACCTTAGGCTGGCTATTTCCAGAGGATTACCTGTGGATGCGGCATTGGCGGCCTTGACCGTGAATCCGGCAAAGGAATTGGGTGTAGGAAATGAACTTGGCACATTAGAAACAGGAAAATATGCCAATTTTTCGGTCTATTCTTCCGATCCATTTACAACAGAATCACAGCTCTTGGATGCTTGGATTCAAGGCGAAAAATCGCAAATCAAAGTACTCGCTGGACCAAGCATTGTTGGGAAGTACAACCTATTAATCAATGGGGAGAAATACGATCTAGAAATTGAAGGGTCCAATGAACGCCCAAGTGGAAAAGTGAAATTAGCAGGTAAAGTAATTGCGACAACATTAGATTCTACTACGAAAAAAGCGTCCATTCAATTGGTGGAAAACGACATCACCATTCAATTTTCTTCGTTTGAAAAATCAAAGCCAGGTATCATTCAGCTCCATGGAAAAACAAGTAGAAACGCCGCGGTTTTTGAAGGTGATGGAACAAATGCGCAAGGTGTTTGGTTAGCATGGTCAGGAATTCGAACGGATAAAGCTTCTGATCCTGTGAAAGCTGTAGAGATCAAAAAGGACACTTCTTACATTGCCTCACCTTGGTTGCCAAATATGGCATTTGGAATGGAGACCTCACCGAAAAGCCAAACGATTTTGATTAAAAATGCCACTGTTTGGACCAACGAAAAAGACGGTGTGCTTCAAAACGCATATGTTCTGATTCAGGATGGGAAAATTGTCAAAATAGCGAATAATGGTTCCTTGTCACACTCAGGATCAAGCACCGTAATCGATGGAAAAGGAATGCACTTAACTGCAGGAATCATCGATGAACATTCACATATTGCCATTTCAAAAGGCGTGAATGAAGGCGGACAAGCAGTGACTTCAGAAGTAAGTATTGCAGATGTGGTAAATCCGGATGACATTAATATTTATCGTCAATTAGCAGGTGGTGTAACAGCCGCTCAATTATTACACGGTTCGGCAAATCCGATTGGTGGCTGTTCCGCATTAATCAAATTGAAATGGGGATCATCTCCTGAAGAAATGATCATTCCAAATGCACCGAAATTCATAAAATGTGCTTTGGGTGAAAATGTCAAACAATCCAATTGGGGCGACTACAGCACCTCTCGTTTTCCACAAACGCGCATGGGAGTGGAACAAGTTTTCTACGATGCGTTCTACCGTGCGCGCTCATACAAATCAGAATGGGAAGCCTACAATAACCATCAATCATTGGTTCCTCCGCGACGCGATTTGGAATTAGATGTATTAGTGGAAATCATGGATAGTCAGCGTTTTGTTACCTGTCATTCTTACGTGCAATCTGAAATCAATATGCTGATGCATATGGCGGATTCCATGGGCTTTCACATCAATACTTTTACACACATCCTGGAAGGATATAAAGTGGCAGATAAAATGAAAAAACATGGTGTAGGTGGCTCGACATTCTCCGATTGGTGGGCGTATAAATTTGAAGTAAATGAGGCCATTCCTTACAATGCGAAATTGATGGCAGACCAAGGGGTGATTGTCAGTATAAACTCGGACGATGCGGAAATGGGTCGACGCTTAAATCAGGAAGCTGCAAAAAGCATTAAATATGGTGGAATGAGCGAAGAAGAGGCACTGAAGATGGTGACTTTGAATCCAGCGAAATTGCTTCATTTGGACGATCGCATGGGAAGTATTAAAGTTGGAAAAGATGCGGATGTCGTGCTTTGGTCCGATAATCCATTAAGCATTCAAGCGAAAGTACAATACACTATTGTTGATGGAAGCATTTTGTACGATGCAGGGAGAGATCAAGCACTTAATTCACGGAACGAAGAAGAGCGTGCTCGAATCATTGCAAAAATGTTGAATGCGAACGAAAACGGAGAAAAAACGACGCCATTTGTCAAAAAACCGAGAAGGCACTACCACTGTGACACATTGGGTGAAGAAGGTGAAACGGGAGAAAATACACATTAATTATGAAGAACTTACGCATATTATTAACCATCCTTGCTTGGATTCCATTAGCCAATGCTCAGCGCATTTTGGTGATCAACGGAACAGCTCACATCGGTAACGGAGAAGTAATTGAAACAGCAGCAATTGGCATGGCAGATGGTAAAATCCTTTTTGTTAAGAATTCGCTTACACATGCTATTCAGCGAAAAGAATGGGATACCATCATCGACGCAGAAAATCAGCACGTTTATCCAGGTTTCGTTGCAGCAAACTCCACCCTGGGTCTGACAGAAATTGACGCTGTTCGAGCGACCCGAGATTTTAACGATGTGGGTGAATTAAATCCGCATGTTCGTGCTCAGGTAGCTTTCAATGTGGAATCGAGAGTTATCGAAACGGTGAGAACGAATGGCGTTATGTTGACACAATCCACACCGCGAGGAGGAACGATTTCTGGTTCTTCCGCAGTGATGTTTTTGTCCGGATGGAATTGGGAAGATGCCACCGTTTTAGCGGATGATGGCATTCACGTGAATTGGCCAGCAAGTACACAAGGCGGTGGATGGTGGGCCGAACCAGCTCCAAAATCGAGAAACACGAACTATCAAAAGGAGAAACAAGACATCATGGATTTCTTTACGCTAGCGGAGGTATATGCCAAAGGATCAAAAACCATTGAAGACATTCGCCTAGAAGCAATGAAGGACTGTTTTGACGGAACAAAACGCGTTTATTTCCACGCGGACGGAATGCAACAAATTTTAGACATCATTGAGTTTGTGGAAAAATACAAGCTGAAATATCCAGTCATTATCGGTGGTTATGAAGCACATATGGTGGGACAACGTTTAAAAGATTCAAAAATCCCCATTATGTTGAATCGGATTCATAGCCTCCCTGAGCGCGAAGAGGACGATGTGAACTTACCTTACATGTTGCCAGCTCTGCTTCAAAAACAAGGAATATTGTTTTGCATTCAAAATGCTGGGGACATGGAAGCAATGAATACCCGAAATCTCCCGTTTCAAGCAGGAACAGCCATGGCTTATGGCTTAACTGAAGAAGAAGCATTGCAAGCAATTTCCTTGAATCCATGTGAAATCATGGGGATTTCAGATCAATTTGGTTCTTTAGAGGCTGGGAAATCAGCAACCTTGTTCATTTCTAAAGGCCCAGCATTGGATATGAAGTCAAATCAAGTGACTTGCTTGGTATTTCACGGTCAAATCGAATCCGCTGAAAATTTTCAATATAAATTGTATCAGAAATACAAACGAAAATACCAAGGAAAATAATCTGAAACCTGCTTGTAACTTTTGTTGGATGGACGCGTCTTATCTTCGGTGTTATGACGGTAAGTGAGTATAATCAAAGTGTAAAAGACTTTGCGGATCGATTGTATCGATTTGCACTGAAGAATCTCAACGACCCAGATTTAGCGAAGGATTTTGTACAGGACGCGTATGAAAAATTGTGGATGAAAATCGACCAAGTTGATGCGCAGAAAGTCAAGTCCTATCTATTTCGCACCGTAGTAAATGCACAAATTGACCGATCGCGTAGAGCAAAATTGCAGCAAAATCATTTAGCTTCGATTGACGTCCATCAAACAGAAGAACAAACGCCATTTGATGTGCAAGAGAAAATCGACGAAGGCGTGAGCCGATTGACAGAGATTCAACGCACGGTTTTGACATTAAGAGATTACGAAGGATACACCTATCACGAAATTGCAGAAATGACTGAATTAAGTGAAGATCAAGTGAAAGTGTATATTTTTAGAGCAAGAAGATTTTTGAAAGCATATATTGGACAAGTAGAAGTATTGATATGAATTGGTCGAAAGAACATTTGGAAGCACGCATGCTGGATGCACTCGAAGGGAGACTTTCGGATGATCAACTCATTCAGCTACAGCAACTTTTACATCAGCATCCTGAATTTGGAGACCTAGATGATTCCATGATTTTTGTACAACAAGATGAGTCAATCGAGTTTGACCATTCATCTATACTGAAAAAGGAATCCTTCAATCCAAAGGCATATGTAAGCGAAGATGGATCGGACAAAGAAAAAATGTCCATTGCCATGATGGAAGGTGTTTTATCCAAACAGGAAGAAAAAGCGTTTGAACACCTGCTTAAGGTGGATCCAGAATTAAAACAACAGTGGCAACTTGTTCTACAAACCAAGTTGACCACTAACGAACAGATTCATTTCCCATCCATTGAAACACTGACAAAGGAGAAAGGCAAAGTCATTCCTTTCCGTCTGTATTTTTCCTACGCAGCAGCTGCAAGTATTATTTTTCTTTTGTTCTTGAATTGGCCAAGTCAAGGAACACAATTGAAATTAGCTAAAAAGTCAACTCAAAAACCAATGAAAGTTGAGCAAAAAGCCACGAAATCTCAAGTTGCGGAAACGAAAGAAACCAACTTCAAATTATCAAATCAGCCTAAAAATGTAGGTGTTGAATATGTGGATTCAAGGTCAAATGACACGCGCGATTGCATTGCTCAAGAGGTTTTCCCGCAAGTAGACCAAAGCCCTAGTGAACAGTCGAATTACCAAATGCAAACTATTGTTGATCCCATTGAATTAGCGGCCGCAACGCCAAAATCAATACAAACAACCACGAACAATATTGCAAAAAATAATGAATCCATTGGAATTCGGAACTTTGTCATTCAAAAAGGAAACGAAAAACTTTTTGGAACAGCAAAACCAAGCACCGCAGATAAATACACCTCCATTACGAATTACCTCGCCCAAGCAGTGAATATTCCAATATCCTATCACGAAAAAGAAGACGAAGAAGTGAAGACAACCTTTTTCAAACTTGGCTTCATTACGGTGGAACGAAAACAAACAAAAAAATAAAACGACTTGTAACAACGTAAACGATCACTCGTCAAAGGACTAATTAAAACAAAAAATATGAAACAGTTATTACTTTTTGGAATCTTGAGTTTATCTCAAATCATGTTTGCTCAAAAAGGACAAGCAAAACGCATTGTTCAAATTAAGGGAAATGATACAACGGTCATTATCATCAATGGACAAATGGATGAAATGGATTCCATTCTCACGGAAGAAATGAAAATGATTTACAATTCTGACTCCATGTTCACACGCGTAGATGTCTTTATGGATTCCACTTTCATTTTAGAAGATGATCAATTGCACATGGATTCCATTAAAGTAAAAATTGGCAACATGAAGATTGTCATTCTAGATGATGGCAATGGCGAAATGAAAAGAGAAAAACGCATGATTATAGACGAACGCGTGATTATTCAAGAAGATGACGAAGATGAAACGTTTGATATGGGAAGTGATGACGGCAGCTCGACATCAAACAATCCAGTATGGTCCGGATTTGGACTATCAGCGAACGGATTTTTAAATGCTCAAAATCAATTAGCTTCAGGTAGTGAGTTAGGTTTCTTAGAATTAGACCCTGCACGAAGCATCGGAGTTCAGCTCAATGTAGTGGAAAAACGTTTTCCAATCATTAAAGATTATTTAGGAATAACGACAGGGTTGGGAATCCAGTGGAACCGCTATTCGTTGAAAGGAAATTACGACATTACAGCAACCAATGATACGATTTTTGGAGTTGAAAACACAACAATCAACTATTCAAAAAATGTGTTGAGCTCTGCTTACCTTCAAGCACCGTTATTACTTCAAATCAACACGAATAAAAACCCAAGTGAATCATGGACAATTGCTGCGGGTATTGTCGGAGGTATTAGAGTAGGTGGACAACACAAAACCAAATGGGAAATCGATGGAAATCAAAACAAAGACAAAACAAAAGATGATTTTAACTTTCGACCATTCTCTGCGTCTTTAATGGCCCTAGTTGGTTACGGAGATTGGAACTTATACATGACATATAATTTGACAGACGTCTTTAACGAAGGATCCGCTCTGTCATTGCGTGGTGTGAACGCAGGAATTTTACTCTCGTTTTAACAAAGACCTCTTATCACCACCATAAATGAAGCGACGGCGCAAAGTTTACTTTGCGCCGTTTCTTTTTCTTGAATTTACCTTTTATTCCTTCAGACGGATTCGTGGCATTCAGTGTTGATTTGTATATTTGCCACACTGAATAACAAAACTGAAAGAACCATGAGTTCATTTGACCATAAAAATACTTCTTGGGAAGCATTTCGATTGATGTGCACCGCCAAAACAATGGCGGAGAAATACGAACAAAACAAAGAGATTACCGCAAAATATGTTCATGCAACTTCACGTGGACACGAAGCGATTCAATTGGCAGTTGGATTGCAATTAAAACCGCAAGATTGGGTTTCGCCATACTACCGTGACGATAGTATTCTTCTTGGAATTGGCATGAAACCATACGAACTCATGCTGCAAGTATTTGCCAAAAAAGACGATCCTTTTTCCGGGGGTAGAACCTACTATTGTCACCCCTCTTTAAACCGTGAAGGATTCCCAAGAATACCGCATCAATCCTCTGCGACTGGCATGCAAGCCATTCCAACAACCGGAATCGCCATGGGAATTCAATACAAAGAAAAAACAGGAATCGCCGAATGGGATTTGAATGATGCTCCGGTAGTTGTTTGTTCTTTGGGAGATGCTTCTTGTACAGAAGGTGAAGTTTCCGAAGCTTTTCAAATGGCTGCATTAAAACAATTTCCCATTGTTTACTTAGTACAGGATAATGGCTGGGATATTTCCGCAAATGCAAAAGAAACACGCGCGCAAGATATTTCGGAATATGCCAAAGGATTTCACGGATTAGAAGTCCGTACAATTGATGGCAGCGACTTCCAAAAAAGTTTTGAAACAGTTCAAGAGGTGTTTGAAATCGTACGTAAAGAACGCAGACCTTTTATCATTCATGCAAAAGTTCCTTTGCTCGGACACCACACATCCGGAGTGCGTAAAGAATGGTACCGTGATGACTTAGAAGAAGCTGCGAAAAGTGACCCATATCCAAAGCTGAAACAAGCGGTACAATCATTAGGATACAGTTTGGCTGAAGTAATTAACATGGAGTCTGCCGTTCGAAAAGAAATAGATGAAGCGTACGAACAAGCATTGAACGCGGAGGACCCATCTTTAGAAAGTGTCACTGATTTTATTTTCGCGCCAACAACTGTCACAGAAGAAGTAGGGGAAAGAGAACCAAGCGGAAAGAAGAAAACGGTCATGGTCGATTCAGCGCTTTTTGCCGTAAGAGAAATCATGTCGAAACATCCAGAAGCCTTGCTGTATGGTCAAGATGTTGGCGGCAGACTTGGTGGAGTTTTTCGCGAAGCAGCGACATTGGCACAAACCTTTGGTGACGACCGCGTATTCAACACACCAATTCAAGAAGCATTTATCATTGGTTCCACAGTGGGCATGTCCGCTGTTGGACTCAAACCATTCGTTGAAGTCCAATTCGCAGATTACATTTGGCCAGGATTAAATCAATTATTTACAGAAGTTTCTCGTTCATATTATTTATCCAACGGTAAATGGCCCGTAAGTGCAGTGATTCGTGTTCCAATTGGGGCCTACGGTTCCGGTGGACCTTATCACTCCTCTAGTGTGGAGTCAGTTTTGGCAAATATTCGCGGAATTAAAGTCGTTTATCCATCTACGGGCGCTGACTTAAAAGGACTTTTAAAAGCGGCGTTTTACGATCCAAATCCAGTCGTTATTTTAGAACACAAAGGATTGTATTGGTCAAAAATTCCAGGAACAGAAGGAGCAATGTCGATTGAACCAAGCGAAGATTACATGATTCCAATTGGAAAAGCAAGAATCGTTCAAACCGCGTCGGATGAAAAACGATTGGCAGGTGAGTCGATAGGCGTGATAACCTACGGTAGAGGAGTATATTGGAGCATAGAAGCTGCAGCTTCTTTTCAAGGACAAGTGGAAATCTTAGACCTTCGAAGCATTAATCCACTGGATATGGAGGCCATGGGAGAATTGTGTGAACGCCATGGGAAAATTCTACTGGTGACCGAAGAATCCATCGAATGCACCTTCACGCAAGGATTAGCTGGGAGAATCCAACGATCTCATTTTACATATTTAGATGCGCCAATTGAAATCATCGCGTCTATTGATACCCCAGCAATCCCCTTGAACGGAGCGCTTGAGGCAGAGCTATTGCCAAATGCGGAGAAAGTAGCAGAAGGAATGCGAAAATTATTGAACTATTAAAAAGGCTAAAATGAAATTTAACGAAATAATTAGTGCGGTCGAAACCTTTCATGATTCATTTGGAATTCAAAATCATTATGAATTAAAATCAGATCTTACCGCGAAAGAAGTGCAACTGCGCTTTGATTTAATGAAGGAAGAAAATGAGGAGTACTTAGAAGCTGCAAATAATGGTGACATTGTCGAGATTGCAGATGCACTAGGAGATCAATTATATATTTTATGCGGAACAATCCTTAGACATGGCCTGCAGGATAAAATAGTTGAAGTATTTGAAGAGATTCAACGTTCCAATATGAGTAAACTAGATGCGGATGGAAAACCCATTTACCGCGAAGATGGAAAAGTGCTAAAGTCGGACCGCTACTTTAAACCTGATATTGCATCCATCTTGTCCAAATAGAGTTTTACACGTATTCGTTTTCATTTCTTTTTAATCCCCAACATTTTTAAATGGAATGGATGTTTAGCTTTGTTCTATAAACACAACTAAATGACAGATATCTCCATTTATTTCCAAGCGGTTTCAGACTCTGTTAATTGGAAAGGACAAGAGCTTGGCGCGTATGTATCGAAACATCAATCCGATTTCCCTGAATTAGCGAAAAATAGTTGCGCACTTTTTTATGTGCCGGAATGCAGAGGAAGTGGCGCTGAAAATACGACTTCATCCACAAAGTTTCGCGAATCATTTTACCGCTTACACCATGAAAGGGACTGGAATACACCGATTTATGACTTAGGTGATATTCTCCCGGGAAACACCTTGGAGGATACGTATTTCGCTGTGGCAAAAGTGGTATCGGAATTGGTAAAAAACAACATCATTCCCATAGTGATCGGAGGCACTCAAGATTTAACCGTAGCTATGTATAATGGATACGAGAAACTGGAACAAATGGTCAATATTTGCTCCATTGATCATACATTGGATCTCGGAACACCAGATGAAGAAATCAATGCGAACGGATATTTGAGTCAAATTCTGCTAAAACGTCCTTGCTACCTTTTTAATCATGCCAATATCGGATTACAAATTCCGTATGCCAGTGCAAAGGAATTCGATTTGTTTGAAAAATTGTATTTCGACATTTGTAGGTTAGGGGAGTTTAACCAAGACTTCACCAAAGCAGAGCCTCATATTCGCAATGCAGACATCATTAATATCGACTTTCAGTCCGTGAAAGCGTCTGAAATTATGAATAAAAACGGCATCCCAAACGGATTTTATGCCGAACAAATTTGTCAGATTTCACGCTACGCTGGAATTTCCGATAAAGTAACATCCTTTGGTGTGTTCAATTATGAATCCATCAATGAACTTTCAGATCATTTGCTTGCTGAAATTATCTGGTACTTTATCCAAGGAACGATGTCTAGGAAAGGAGACTTCCCAATTGGCAGTAAATCAGAGTACACCCGCTTTACGGTGTTTTTGGAAGATTCTGGCAGAGAAATTGTTTTTTTTAAAAGCAATAAGTCAGCCCGCTGGTGGATGGAAGTTCCATATCCACCACAAAGCGGAACCAAATATGAACGACACCACATGGTTCCTTGCAATAAACTAGATTATGACAACGCGATGAATAATGAAATGCCAGACCTTTGGTGGAAAACCTATCAAAAACTCGGTTAATGGCTGCATTAAATTTGACTTTCGTTTTATTTTTACATTTAAATTTCTTATTTTAGCACCTTAAAATAGCATTTCTCTGTGGAGATGTGCTACTTTACAATTGTTAAATAAACCATATGCTATTGAAAACCAAGCTATTAACTATCTTGTTAGTTGCAGTAATTGGATCTGTCCAAGCGCAACAAGATAAGCTCGTTACTCACTTTATTTTTGATAAAATGAGTATCAATCCGGGTAAAACAGGTCTTGACTTGTACAATGGAATTTGTGCGACGTCGATTTACAGAAATCAATGGGACAAAGTCAATGGTGCGCCGAACTCGGCAATCTTGAACATTGAATCGAATTTATCTCGATTTTTGCCGGGTGGAATTGGAATTAATTTCTACCACGATGCAATAGGTTTCTCTCGTCAAAATAACCTTCTTTTGAATTATTCTTATCCAGTTCAAATTGGGCGCGCAGGTGTTCTTGGTGTTGGAGTAGGTATCGGTATCATGAACTACGGAATGGATCCAAATTGGGTTCCGCCAACGTCAAATGTTGACCCAACTTTACCCGTGGGATTTGCTGCAACAGGGGTAGATGCGAATTTCGGTTTGTATTTTCAAGCAAAAAACTATTACGTTGGACTTTCTTCAACGCATCTTACCGAGTCAGAATTGACAAAGGCTGTTTCCAATGTAACACAAAGCTACCAAACAGCTCGTCACTACTATTTAATGGGTGGATACAAGTTTAAGGATGTAGCCAATGGAACAATCGACGCGCAAATGTTAGTTCGTACGGACTTGATTAAGTTCTCAGCAGATTTGAATGCTCGATACCTATTTAAAATGGACGGTAAAGATGCTTATGGCGGATTGTCATTCAGAACTTCGGACGCAGTTGCGATCATGTTAGGATATTCTCCAATACCTAAATTGCAAGTAGGATATTCGTATGATATTACTATAAATAAATTAGCAAGTATTTCTCGTGGTTCGCACGAAATGTTGGTGAAATATTGTTATTTTTTACCACCACCTCCGAAGACAAAAGCGAGACATCCACGCATGTTGTAGTGGACATATATAATATAATGTAACCATTTTTACAGTTCTTACGTTATACCCCAAGTTAAAGAATCCTGTAGCAAGGTAATTTGGATAATGGCAGAACCAAAAACAAAAGAATGAAAAAATTAATTAGTTTTTTATTTGTACTAACTTTCTTATACTCTTGTAGTGATATAGAAGGAAATTTAGTAGGTGTGAGCGGCAGAGATACCTGGTATCCAGACGTATTAGGACCTGGAAAAATGCCCTTAGGAATGGTTTACGTTCCTTCTGGTGCTTTTCAATCCGGCGAAGATGATGAAGATATCATGGGAATGCACACCGCACGCAAAAAAACAGTTTCTGTTCCAGCATTTTACATGGACGCTACGGAAATCTCTAACAACGAGTACCGACAATTCGTTCATTGGGTGCGTGATTCAATTGCACGTGAGAAATTGTACAGAAGAAGTTTTGATGAAGAAGCAGAGCGTTGGGTAAATGTACCAGACAACTTCTTTAAAGAACCATACCGTACACTTATGAATATGGGTTCTGATATTCAAGGGGGAAATACTCCGTTTCAATTATTTATGGATTCAACCAACAACGCAAATGCAGATCAAACGTATTTGACGATGATGGGTACCTATGATAAAGGAAAAGGAAAAGGAAAGAAATTAATGAATGGATTCCAATACGATCAAAAAAAGTACGGAATTACATCAGCTCCTGATCAAAAAATTGATGTAGTAATGTCCGATGACGACTTGAGAGGAATTTTTCAAATGTATAGTGGTGCTGGAAAGAAAAATGCACCGGATAAACAAGCGAAAGGTGGAACAGCGAAAACAACCTATAATCAAGGTGGACGCGTGGAAAACCGCAAATACTTTACATTGAATTGGGCTGAACCAGTTGATTATGAAGATCCAGAGATTGCTTTCTTGTTGTCTGATATGTATTATAGTGCTGATGAAAGTTTCTACAAAAGAAGAGAAATCGATACGCGTTTATTGTTCTTTGATTATTTCTGGATTGACTATAAAGAGGCAGCTCGCCGTGGTAAAGTAATTACAAAAGCAATCGATGCACGTAAATCATTTGCTTATGATAGTTTAAATGGTGATGCAGCGAATAACATCTACAGAAGAGATCGTCGTGAGCCACTTGGCAAGGATTATAAATCAAATGACCAACACCGTTCAACATTGTATACAGTTGACCAAAACACAAATAAAGTTTGGGTTGATACAACGTTATACGTTGATCAGTGGGCAGAAGGTGTGACGAAAATCAACGACACCAATTCATTGAAGGGATCCATACTTGCGAATCCAGGTCAAGATTTGGACTTAGGATTTACAGATAGTAAAGGACAACACAATGCCATCCGTGGGCATACAGATAGAAGTCGTTTCATTATCAAAGAGCGTATCAACATTTATCCAGATACACTTTGTTGGGTAAGAGACTTTACGTATGCGAATCATACGCCAATGGCTCAAAACTACTTCTGGAATACTGCATATGATAATTATCCAGTTGTTGGTGTAACATGGCCTCAAGCGAAAGCATTCTCAGTTTGGAGAACTCAAATTTTCCATTCATGGTTGCAATCAAACGGGGACTTATTTGTAAACGATTTCCGTTTACCAACTGAAAGTGAGTGGGAGAG
>CAIOSO010000127.1 GCA_903860985.1 uncultured Flavobacteriales bacterium | reverse complement strand
GTTAAGGTATGTGGTCTAAGTCGGCTGCCTCTTCCAGCCATTGGAATGATTACATTCATAATACGTTATTTTACTCCCGTACTCCCAAATCCACCCGCTCCGCGCGCTGAATCTGTGAGTTCCGTGAATTCTGTTAAGGTTACTTTTTGAACGGGACAAAACACCATTTGCGCAATGCGTTCGCCGTCTTCAATGATGACTTCTTCTTCGGATAAATTGATTACAATCACACCGACTTCACCGCGGTAATCTGCATCCACCGTCCCCGGTGTATTCAAAACGGTTAATCCTTTTTTCAGCGCTAAACCACTACGTGGACGAATTTGACACTCAATGGATGGATCCATTTCCAAAAACAATCCCGTTTTGATTAAACTGCGCTGCATGGATTTTAAAGAAACTGCTTCGTCGATGTTTGCGCGGATATCCATGCCAGAAGACCCTGTCGTTTCGTATTTCGGCAAGTCATGTTTGGACTTATTGGTGATTTTTACCTGCATTTTATCTAATTGTAGTCAAAATTAGTAAAATACATGTCCTGAAAACGGCTTTGAATGAGGAGAAATCAACAGGGTACTATTAACAACCTGCAGACTTATTTTCTTTATCCCGTTTGGATTTGAGCGGAATTTTCACCTCAATTCACTACTTTTGTTTTCGCAAATAAATTGTTATGTTAGAAATTCAACGCATTCGTGCCGAAAA
Source organism: uncultured Flavobacteriales bacterium (assembly GCA_903860985.1). GTDB lineage: Bacteria > Bacteroidota > Bacteroidia > Flavobacteriales_D > Crocinitomicaceae > UBA952. The sequence goes on along the minus strand of CAIOSO010000127.1, from coordinate 2,294 downwards.
AGACGCTTTAGTCAAAGGATTGTTAAAGCGCAATATCCAAGCTGAATCTACCTTGGATGAGATTCTAGCCAAAGATGTCGATTGGCGTGCGGCAAAGACCGACCTTGATAACATCGCTGCGGAAATGAACCAATTGGCGCGTTCCATCGGAGAATTATTTAAAACAGGGAAACAAGCTGAAGCAGCGAGTTTGAAAGAACGTACGGCTGGACTCAAAGTTCAGGAGGCTTCATTGAAGTCTACGGTGGACAAATTAGATGAGCAAATCACCAAATTGCTCTATACCTTGCCAAACGTACCGAATGAACTGGTGCCATCTGGACGTGATGCAAACGATAACGAAACCGTTTACGAGCAAGGAGCGACACCAACTTTTGGTTTTGACGCATTGCCGCATTGGGATTTAGCGAAAAAATACAACCTCATCGATTTTGAATTAGGGGTGAAAGTCACTGGCGCTGGATTCCCGTTTTACCGTGGAAAAGGAGCGAAATTACAACGTGCCTTGATTCAATTTTTCCTAGAAGAAGCAAGCAAAGACGGTTACGAAGAAATACAAGCACCGCTGATGGTGAACGAAGCTAGTGGAATTGGAACAGGACAACTTCCGGACAAGGAAGGACAAATGTACTACATGAAAGAGGATGACTTCTACATGATTCCAACGGCAGAAGTTCCCTTGACAAATATTTACAGAGATGTCATTTTACCTGGTCCCGATTTCTCGATAAAAATGTGTGGTTATACGCCATGTTTTAGAAGAGAAGCAGGATCATACGGAAAAGATGTACGTGGATTAAACCGCCTTCATCAGTTTGATAAAGTGGAAATTGTCCGCGTTGAACATCCGTCTAACACAGCTCAAGCTTTGGAAGATATGATGGAACACGTGAAAGGATTGTTAGACAAACTTGGGCTTCAGTTCCGTATTTTACGCTTATGTGGCGGTGATATGGGCTTTGCATCTGCCATGACGTATGACTTCGAAGTGTACTCCGCTGCGCAAGAAAAATGGTTGGAAGTCAGTTCCGTTTCTCGTTTCGACACCTTCCAAGCAAACCGTTTGAAGTTGCGTTTTAAAGATGCGGACAAAAAATCTCAACTTTGTCATACCTTGAATGGATCTGCGCTTGCATTGCCAAGAATCGTTGCTGCCTTATTGGAAAATCACCAAGATGAAAATGGCATCATCATTCCTGAAGCACTTCGTCCGTATACCGGATTTGATCGCATCGATTAACACATGAAACGCGTAACTGGAATCGGTGGAATTCTCTTCGAATGTGAGCATCCGGAAGAAATGAAATCGTGGTATCAAAAACACCTCGGACTTCAAACAGATGCATACGGAACCAATTTTGAATGGCGACATGCGGATGATCCGAATCAAAAAGGATTTACACAATGGAGTCCAATGCCAAAAGATGCCGCTTACCTCAAGCCTTCGAATCATTCGTTCATGATGAATTACAGAGTAGAAAATTTATCCGCTCTCGTTCCGATTTTGATACAAGAAGGCGTGCAAATTCTCGATGAAATAGAAGAAGTCGAATACGGTAAATTCGTTCATATTTTAGATCTAGAAGGAAATAAAATTGAACTTTGGGAGCCAAATGACGAAGCATATAATCAAATCGTTGATGGACGAACAAAATAATCGATTCACAAACAATCTATTGGGAATTCGAACGTTAATCAAGCCAACAACCTTATCTTCGTAAGGCATGATGCCGAACTATTTTTGGACCTTCTTCTTGTTTTGTTTTATTTCCATTGGAGCAAAAGCCCAAAATGGGAATCACCGCATCGTTCATCAAAAATTTAGCACTGAGTGGAAGCGCATCGACACGCTGAGTATTTATCCAAGTTCCTTTGTGGTAATAGTTGGCAAGGATACCTTAAAAGCGAGTGCTTATGAAATCGATTTTCTTTCTGCTAAGTTTAGATTAATCGAGGAATCAACAGACACATTAACACTTTCCTACCAAGTTTGGCCCTTTGATTTCACCAAACAGTATCTAAAACGGGATACTACGCTCATTTTTCAAGGACGTCCAATAAGTGAGCGAGACCTATTTAAGATCGAAGCAAATACCGCTGATCCAACTCTTTTTGGAGGGAATGAAATCACAAAAAACGGCAGTATTTCTCGAGGATTGAGCTTTGGAAATAAGCAAAGCCTGGGGATCAACTCCGCTTTAAACTTAGAGTTGTCGGGGATGATTAGTGACAACTTAAAATTAAGCGCCTCCATTTCGGATGCGAATATTCCCATCCAAGCAGATGGCAACACC
>CAIOSO010000126.1 GCA_903860985.1 uncultured Flavobacteriales bacterium | reverse complement strand
ACGTCGTTGCTGCTTGGTTATTCAAAGCAGGACTCCACGTTCCTGTAATTCCGTTGAGTGAACTTGTCGGCAGTGCAGTTAAACTCCCACCTTGACAAATCGCATTCACCGCAGCAAACGTGGGGACAATCCCAGGATTGATTGTCACGATTGTAGAGCTCACAACAGTACAAGGTCCTTTGATGGCGGTAACCGTGTACGTGACAGTCTGAACCTGAGTGGTGTTATTCGTTAACGTTTGATTGATTGAAGCACCACTTCCACTGGAAGCACCACTGATCGTTGGGTTTGAACTAACGGTCCATTGAACGGTTGTTCCCGTCGGAACGGAATTCATTAAAGTAATATTGGTACTTGAATTCGAACAAATAGTTTGAGTAACAGGATTTATTAAAACGGGCGCAGCGCTAACTTGGATATTGACGAATTCTGTCGCTTCACATCCAAATTGATCATAACCAGTGAGGATTCCCAAATAATTCCCTGAATTTACGTAGGTGATGGTAAAAGGACCATTTCCGATGGTGGTAGTTGGATTAGTGCTACTTGAGAAAGTCCAATTTAATCCCCCCGCAACATTCGTCGAACCCGTCGCATTAAACGTCACCGAACTTCCTTGGCAAATATTGGTATTTGTATGATTAAGAATGGGGTGTGGACCTAAAAATGTCCCGGGATTATTGGTGTTTCCGGTATTGAAACTCAGAGTAAATCCAGTACTTGCGCTAAAGTTATTGATAAGAATGGCGTAGGAAACTCCCGCAGTCATCGTTATGTATTGACAATAGGCATTTTCTCCTGGATCGCAATTTGGCCATTCGTCGATGTCTAAGTCCACTAAATTTAATCCAGTGGAACCACTCGTATTTAAGCAGGAAGAAGAGTTGCAACGAAGCGGTGTTCTGGGTCCGCATGCATTTGTCCCAGAAAGCTGGTACAGAATAAAATCGATGTCGTCGTTTGAATTGATCGGGGTGATGACAAAAGTTAAGGTTCCGCTAGTTTGACAAGTCCATTTAAACCATGATGAATTCCCTTCATCTGGACCCCATACATCCATGCATGTTCCCGGTTCGGGCTCGTCGTTGTCGAGTCCACCACCACTTAATGATGCCACACTCACGGAGTTTTGATTACATAAATAGGCTGCTCCTCCACAGTCAGCTCCGGGATTAGTTGTTGGTGTATAGCAATTCGCACAAAGAATAAAAGTTCCTTGATAACTCGGTATTGAACTTACTCGAATGAAATAGGTCGTTCCTGGCGCGAGTGCACCTTCGTATAGCTGTGTGGAACCGGCTCCAATTGTTCCAGCTGAACATCCAAGTTCAAAAAGTAAAGAGCAATTTCCTGAATAGAGAGCAATATTTGGTGCAATCATGCTTCCACCGCTACCGCTACCATTCACGGAGATCAATACATCTGTTCCTGTTGCAATGAATTGGAACCAAACATCTTGTGTCGCGGTTGTTGGCCAACAAGTGGGAAGTGAAGTTAATCCAGTGGTCGCGCCGACATTTGTAAAATTTAAATTCGTCGAGCAAAAATTACTCACATTCGGCAAGTAAGTCGCAGAAAGACAGTCGTCTCCTTGTCCAAACGTGTGCCCAAGGAACGCAAAAAGAAATACAATGAATGTAACGGTTTTCAATCGAAAGTCAATTTGGGTATGAAGTTAAAGTGAATATTAATCGATTCGAACAAAAACAGTTTTTTTTCTCAATCATTTAATGTAATTTTAACTAGATAACATATTTTATGCAAGTATACACAGGACCCTGGACAAAAGCGGAAGCTGCTCATTTACTGAGAAGAACAACATTCGGCGCAACGAATCAACAGATATTAGCTGCGGTTTCGAATGGAATGACGGCTACCGTGAATTCGATACTGCAAATTCCAATTTCAAGTGAACCTTTGGCCTACGATGCAGGAGAGACCATTGTTCCACAGGGTAGCTCCTGGGTGAATGCCGTTTACCCCGCTAATCAAACACAAAACCAACAAACGGAAAATGCGCGTTTTAAGTCCTTGGGTGCTTGGATTGCCAAAAACATAAACCAAGAGCAATTGTGCATCGCGGAAAAAATGGCGTTCTTTTGGCAAAATCACTTTGGGGTGACGGCTACGGCAGAATCGAGAGCCATGTATCACTTTTTGGCTTTATTGCGACAAAATGCGCTCGGAAACTTCAAGCAACTGATGAAAGATGTGACGATTGATCCAGCCATGTTGTTGTTCTTAAACGGAGCGACAAATAATGTATTCTCACCAAATGAAAATTACTCTCGCGAATTACTAGAATTATTTTCCATTGGTAAAGGAAACCAAATTGCCACAGGAGATTATTCTACATACACGGAAACGGATGTGGCTGCAGGAGCAAAAATTCTAACCGGATATACCGTTACTGGAGTTCGAAGCAGCACGGAAACGCAAGCATTGGCGATTTTTAACCCCATTTTACATGACAATGCCAGCAAAACGCTTTCGTACCATTTCAATAATCAAGTTCTTGCTGGAGCTGGAGCAACGGAATACGCGAATTACATCGATGTGATTTTTGCCCAACCTCAAGTGGCTAAATACATTTGTTCGAAGCTTTACCGCTATTTTGTGAATTACGACATCACACCAACGGTTCAAACGGATGTGATTGATGTTCTTGCACAAACTTTTATTAATAATAACTTTGAAATCTTACCTGTCATGCAGCAATTGCTGACAAGCGATCATTTTTACGACATGTCGGTTCGCGGTGCGATCATTCGAAATCCATTAGATATGGTTATGGGTGTCTTGAATCCAACCCAAACCATTCCGAATTTTGGATTGGTGGGAGATTACCAAACCTACATTTCCATCTATTATGTAGCGGATACCATGGGACAATCGTACATCATTCCACCAAGTGTCGCAGGGTGGACTGCCTACTATCAGGCTCCTGCTTTTTCAAAACTTTGGATCAATTCCACCTATATTAAAAAACGCTTTGACATCGTTTCGGCCATTGTATATACTGGTATTCCAATTGGAACAAACACCTTAAAAATGAATCATTTGGGCTTCCTGAACGGATTGTCTAATCCGTCAAGTGCACCTCAAGTGATCGATGATATTTGTGATGTTTTCTTTCCGAAAGCAATTGATGCAACGGATAAGTTGATGCTCAAATTGATTCTAACGGGTGGACTTCCAGATTTTGAATGGACGATTCAATATACCGATTACGCGAATGACCCAACGAATATAGCAGTTTCCAATCCGGTGATGCAACGCATGCAAGCAGTGATGAACGTGATTTTAAAAATGCCTCAATTCCAAACAATCTAACGATGAAAAGAAGAGACTTCCTTAAAAATGCTTCCTTAGCATCTTTATCCCTGCCGTTTGTTTCGAATGGATTTTCCATGCAAGCGATTTCAAAAGAATTGTTTGAGTATTCAAAAAATGCGGAGGATCGTGTCCTTGTGCTCATTCGCATGAACGGAGGAAATGACGGACTAAACATGGTCTTTCCCATTGATCAATATGCGAATTTGATGGTGCAACGTCCAAATATTCTGATTCCGCAAAATCAATTATTAAACTTGACGTCCGATGTTGCGCTTCATCCAAAGATGACGGGAATGCAGGACATGTTCAACAATGGAAAACTTTCCATCATTCAAAATGTGGGCTATCCTGAAGCGAATCGATCTCATTTTCGATCCATGGACATATGGACAACGGGTGCATTAGACATTAATCAAACGAGCGGATGGTTGGGACGTTATTTTGATAGTACGTATCCAAATTTTCCAGCTGATTATCCAAATGTAAATTTCCCTGATCCATTCGCCATTTCAATGGGATCTGAAGTGTCAACCACTTGTCAAGGATTGATGGGAAACTTTTCACATGCGGTAAATGATCCGTTTAATACCTCTAATTTACTTTTGACGAATGTAACAAATGACGGAACGTATTACGGTTCACATATCGAGTACATTTCGACATTAATCAATCAAACCAATGAATACGGAACGGCAATAAGTTCATCGGCAAACGCGGGGAATTCATTGTCCAATTTATACGACCCACTGAATCCATTGGCTGTTCAGTTGAAGTACATTGCTCAAATGATTTCTGGTGGACTAAAAACGAAAGTGTACATTGTGAATATTGGTGGATTTGACACACACGATTCACAGGTAGACCAAAATAGTTTGGCGGATGGAAATCATTCCTTGTTATTAGAAATGATCTCAGATGCTGTCGCTGCTTTTCAAAATGACTTACACTTGTTGGGATTAGAAGAACGCGTCGCTGGAATGACATTCTCTGAATTTGGACGTCAAATAGCGAGCAATGGTTCTTATGGAACAGATCACGGAGATTCAGCGCCAATTATGTTGTTTGGAAACTGTGTGAATACGGGAATTATTGGGCCAAATCCAACGATTGACAATCAAATCAACGAACAAGCAGGTGTTCCGATGCAAATCGATTTCCGAAATGTGTATGCGTCCATTTTGCGCGATTGGTTCGAAGCGCCAGAACCGAGTATTCAAGCCTTGTTCGAGCAAAACATCACCTATCTCGATGTATTATCTGGATGTAGTGTTGGCCTCGCAGAGCAAGAGGCGCAAAAGCAAAAACCCTTGGCTTATCCTAATCCAACTCCATCCAACACGACTTTACGTTTTCAAGCGAAAGGTGAACAGTATCAAATTTATATCGTCGATCAACAAGGAAAAGCGATTGCGCAGGCCTTCGATGGACAATTGGCAACGGGAAAACAAGAATTGGCAATGGAAACGTCGAAACTTCCAGCTGGTCACTATTATTTCTTAATTACTTCGACTAGCATGCGTGAATTAGTAGCGTTTCAGAAGGTTTAATTTTTCTTCTGAAGCTCATCCACACGCAACTGACGCTGCATTGGGTTTTCTCTTCTCGTTTGTTCTTGTTTGTACAATTGGTAACGCGTCGCTTGTATTTCACGAGGCCACGTATTGTTGTTCAAATCAGTATCTGCTGTCTCCAAGAATGGGTCCAAACGGAATGATTTGACTTCCTTATCGAAAGTGAACACTTTACTTACTTTCTCTTCGTAAACTCTCCAAATCTCTGCTGGAATGCGACGAACTTCGGTGGTTCCATCTGTGAAGGTAAATTCAATGATCAACGGCATGACAAGTCCACCAACATTTTTAAAACTGATTTCGTAGAATTGTTTGTTGGAATTTAAATACGCCAAATCCTTCGTGTCTAATTTTGCACAAAATTCTTCGTATTCTTTCTTGTCCAATGCATCTACAAAATAGATGTTTCTGTTCCCGTAAAAATCATCGATATTTGGATCTTTTTCATTGACCGTTTGAGCAATCTCGGTTTTATTTCGGGTATCGCCAATAAATGGATCTTTTTGTACGTTTTGCTCTTCTTTCAGTCCTTTTTCAATCGTTGGATTCATGGTGTTTAATTGAAACCACTTCACATCGTCGATTGTGATGTCCACATTATCCGTTCCGTAGAACCATCCTCTCCAGAACCAATCTAAATCCACTGCGGATGCATCTTCCATTGTTCGGAAGAAATCGGCTGGAGTTGGGTGTTTGAATTTCCAACGTTCACAATAGGTTTTAAACGCATAATCGAACAACTCGCGTCCCATGATGGTTTCACGAAGAATGTTCAATGCCGTCGCTGGTTTTCCGTAGGCATTATTTCCAAATTGCATGATGGATTCTGAATTCGTCATGATTGGTGAAATCGTACTTTTATCGCCACGCATGTAATCCGCCATCATGTAGGCAGGTCCGCGACGCGATGGATATCCGCGCTCCCATTCTTGCTCCGTTAAGTATTGCACGAAGGTATTTAATCCTTCATCCATCCAAGTCCATTGACGTTCATCTGAATTGATGATCATCGGGAAGAAATTGTGTCCAACTTCGTGAATAATCACTCCCCACATGCCGTATTTATCTCCTTCGGTATACGTTCCATCCGCTTCTGGACGTCCACCATTGAAACAAATCATCGGGTACTCCATTCCAATCCATTTACTGTGAACAGAAATCGCCACTGGATAGGTGTAATCAACCGTGTATTTCGAGTATGTTTTGATGGTATGCGCTACTAGTTTTGTCGAGTAACGTTCCCAAAGCGGATTTCCTTCCTTCGGATAATAAGACATACACAACACATTTTTTCCATTCACCGGCATGTTTTGCGCATCCCAAATAAACTTGCGAGAGGTAGCGAATGCGAAGTCACGCACATTTGTCGCTTTGTACGTCCACGTTTTTGTTTTCTTCGCTTTATCAGCCTCTGCTTTTTCCGCTTCTGCTTGCGTAACAATGATTACTGGAATATCGGATTTTCTCGCTTGCTCCAATCGTTTCTTTTGATCCGCTGTCAAAATACTGGAATAGTTTTGACATTCACCTGTCGCTGCAACAACGTGATCAGCTGGAACGGTAATGTTTACCTCATAATCTCCGAAGGGTAGGGTGAACTCACCGCGTCCTAAAAACTGTTTGTTTTGCCATCCAGTTACATCGTTGTACACACACATTCTTGGGAAAAACTGTGCCACCGTATACAAGTAATTTTGGTCCTTTTCGAAATATTCATAACCTGAGCGTCCACCCACTTGCATGCGGTCGTTGATGTTATACCACCATTTCACTTGAAAGGTAATGCTCGTATGTGGCATCAATGGTTTCTCTAAATCAATGCGCAACATCGTTTTATTGATGAAATAGGACATTTTTTGTCCAGATGTATTGGTGATTTGCTCAATCTTGAATCCACCATCGTATTTAAAATCGCGTTTGCGAATATCTCCCATGGACTTAAAATCTTCCATTTTTTCTACTTCAATCAACTTCGTATCCGAGTTTTCATCGTAGATGTTTTGGTCTAATTGCAGCCATAAATAATCCAATCGATCTGGCGAATTATTGGTGTAAGTAATTGTTTCAAAGCCACTTAATATTTGCGTCGCATCATCAATGACCAAATTCATTTTATAATCAGCTTTTTGCTGATAGTAATTATGTCCCGGAGCTCCAGATGCCGTATGATATTCATTCGGTGTAGGTAATTCCTGGTCCAATTGAGCGAACTTTTTCTGTGCGGAAACTTGGAAGCTTACAAGCAGCAGAAAGGAGGAGATGAGTGAAGTTTTCATGGTTTTAAAGCAAAATAGTGTGTGGCTTGTGTTTTCGTAAAACTCTGTGTTTCGCGATCTTCACGGTATATAAAGGTTAATTTGTTTTGTTGTTCTGGAAAGGCATCCATTAAAAAACGAAAGTCCACTTGAATCAAGGTGTAGACATGTTTTGTTGGAGCGGAAAAATAGAGTTCAATCGTTCCGTTTTTCATGATTTGAAAGGACTCAATGCTCCAATCAGCAGAACAATAGGCATCAACAGCATTCGAATCAAGTGCGCAGCCATAGCGAAGCGTTAAAAATTTGTTTAAGTAAGCTTCCATGATTTTCACATCGGAAGAATTCGGCGCTATTTTTTCAAGCTTTGTTTGAAGTCCGTGGGATTTCATCAACGCAAACTCAAAGTCATGCACTGTTGCCACGACTGATCCTTCGAATTTTTGCGCCATCTCATTGTATTCAATTTCCGCAAATGCAAAAAAGTACTGATGTCCCCAACTTTTGGAAGGGACTAGCATACAGGTGAATACAAATAGAAAGAGAGCAGGTTTAAACATGTAGTGCGAAAATACAAAAATTAATGAAGTTTAAGTAAGTCCATTTCACTTTGCTTTTGTAACTTCATGGAATGAAAAAAAGACTTTTTATGTGTTTGACTTTTCTATCACTTTTTGCCTGTTCAAAACAACCAACAGCGTGTGATTGCGGGAAGAACCTGATGAAAAATACGCAAGATCAAGATGCTGATTTAGTAGCAGCTTGTGCAAAGCATGTGGAATCTTTACCGGATTCGGAACAGATGAACTGGTACAATGCCAGTATGGAATGCATGAATGAACAATAATTAGTCAACGTACGTTTTAATTTTCAGTCACCGAACACGTTTCAAAAAATACCGACATGATTCATAACAACTCCTTACAATCTTCCATTTTCAATCGTTTTATCAGTGAAATTCGCGATGTTGACATTCAAAAAGACCCGATGCGTTTCCGCATGAATATGGAACGCATTGCGGAGATTTTGGGATATGAACTTTCTAAAAAGCTGGAATCGAAGACCTTGGAAACACAAACGCCCCTTGGAATTTCACATACAGAAGTTCCGGCAGAGACACCTGTGTTAGCAACAATTTTACGTGCGGGACTTTCCATGCACAATGGATTGCTGCGCATATTTGATCGTGCGGACAGTGCATTCATCTCAGCTTACAGAAAACATACAACGGCAGAGGAATTTGATATTCACGTTGAATATTTAGCGGCACCAAACTTAGACAAGCGTATTTGGATCATCAGTGATCCCATGTTGGCGACTGGAAGTTCCATGTTGGCAGTGTACAAAGCCTTGCGAAAAATGGGTAATCCAAGTCAAATCCACATTGTATCAGCAATAGCGACTCCCGATGCACTTGCGCTCATTAAAGCGCACTTGCCGACGAATACGGAAATTTGGGTTGGAGCAATCGACAAAGAGCTTACAGCACAATCATACATCGTTCCTGGATTAGGTGATGCTGGGGATCTTGCTTTTGGCGTTAAACTTTAAGTATGAACTGGACAGGCTTTTGGAGTATTTTCCTTTTGGCAACGGTAAAGTTTTCCGTTTCAACGGTTCCTGGACCTAAATTAGGCATGACTTTTTTTGAAACAGCACTTGCCGCTTTTGCGGGAGGAGCATCGTGCGCATTAGTGTGTTATTTCGCGAGTGATGCCATTTTGCTGTACTTAAAAAAAAGAGCACAAAAAAAACAAGCGTTGTTGGAATCTCAAGGAATCCAGCCAAAGGTGAAGAGAAAATTCACACGCATGAATAAGATGGTGATTCGGGTTAAAATGAAATTCGGACAAGTGGGTATTTGTTTTTTCGCACCGTTCTTTCTGTCGGTTCCCATCGGTAGTATGGTGGTTGCGAAGTTTTATGGAAAGCGCTGGGAGACATTTCCGTTGATCGTTCTTGGTTTAGCGGTCAACGCAAGCCTCACTTCAATTATCGTTTATTTTGTATTCTAACAAGCACATTTTTTTTGATTTAGACCGTACATTGTGGGATTTTGATCGAAATTCCGAGGCGGCTCTTCGTCAAATTATCAATGAAGAAAACCTGATTCCACAGGTAGAATCTTTCGAACGCTTCCACAAAGCATACGAACGTCAAAATGCGCATTTATGGAAATTATATGGACGTGGAAAAATAAAAAAGGATGAACTTCGCTATGAGCGCTTTCGTGCGACATTTCAAAAGTTTAAGATTCGGGACGAGGCTCTAGTGCGCCGTGTGGGTGATGCCTATGTGGAAATATCGCCGCGTCAAACTGGACTTTTTCCAAATGCCATTGAGACCTTGAAGGAATTGAAATCGATGGGATTCTCCCTTCACATTATTACGAATGGATTCCAGGAAGTTCAGTTCATTAAGTTAGAAAACTGCGGAATGCATGCCTTCTTTGACGTCATTGTCTGCTCGGAGTTTATCGGTAAAAACAAACCGGATCCAGCTATTTTTCACTATGCAATGAAAGAAGCAGGAACCAAAGCTGCGGACTCATTGATGATTGGAGACGATTACCGCATTGATGTCGCGGGCGCACTCCAAGTGGGAATGCACGCCATTCACTTCGATCCTATTGGAAAGAACAAATACAATTATGATTGGATGATTACCGATCTTGCCCATTTACCAGAAATGGTCATTCGCTTAATGCGTTAGTTAACCGCGGATTTCTTGTCTCGTACGCTCGTAAAACACCATTCCAGCAGCAACTCCAACATTCAAAGAAGCAATCTCACCTTTCATTGGGATACGTGCTTTGATATCAGCCATGTTCAATAAATCAGAGGTGATTCCACTTTCTTCAGAACCCATGATCACAGCAACTGAACCGCGAAGATTGGTTTCGTAAAGTGGGACATTCCCTTTTTCCGTACAAGCGATGATGCGCAAACCAGATTGTTGTAAGTAAAACAAGGTGTTTTTCAAATCGTTTGTTTTACAAATTGGAATACGGTTCAACGCTCCAGCAGAAGCTTTCATGGCATCAGAGGTAGCTAAGGCTGATCCTTTGGAAGGAATTAAAATCGCATGAGCTCCTTGACATTCTGCTGTTCTTGCGATGGCGCCAAAATTTCGAACGTCTGTAATTCGATCTAATACGACAATGAATGGTTTCTCATCCTTTTCCAAAAGCGCATCGACTAACGGTTCAATTTCTTGATAAGAAATGGGTGGAATCATAGCGATTACCCCTTGGTGGTTTCCTTCTGTTAAGGTATCTAACTTCTGAACAGGCACAAACTGAAGGAAGTAATTTTTTCCTTGAAGCGCGGATTTTAATTCTTCAAATAATTCTTTATGAAGTCCTTTTTGAATTAGGATTTTGTTCAATTCTTTATCCGCGTTTACCGCTTCGATTACGGCGCGAATACCGAAAATGATGTCCTCGCGTTCTTTGCGGTATTTTCTTTCTGTACGTTGTGGTTCCATTAGATAAAATTAAACTCGAGTTCAACATTGCCTTCGAGTGTGATAGCAACCGGACATGCACGTCCAGCCATGATGACTTTTTTTCGCGTAAGTTCATCCCAATGATTGCCATTTAGGTCGATGTTCACGACGATTTTTTCAATTCGACGTGGACCCGATCCCATGTGTTTTTCCACCGTAGCTTCACACGAGTCAAAGGTGATGTTGTGAGTTTGACAATAAATGCCCATGATGGTCATCATACAAGAGACTAGGGAAGTGGCAACCAAATCTGTAGGAGAAAAAGCTTCTCCTTTTCCATGATTATCAACTGGTGCATCGGTAAATATCTTTGTTCCAGATGCGATGTGTTCACATGAAGTGCGAAGATTTCCTAAGTACGAAACGCGTGCTGTTGCCATGGCGCAAAGGTACGGATATTATTAGAAAAGAATCATTGCAAGCGGAATCAGCTATTTTCCTGAAAAGTGAGCAAGAAGCTTAATGTTTTACTTCGACAAATCCGTGCTTCACAATAGGTTCAGCGCCTTCAAATTTCGCGTCAATTCGATAGAAATAGGTTCCTTCAGAAACAACATCTCCTCCTTTTGTTTTTCCATTCCATCCTCCAGCAGGATCATCGTATTCGTAAATCACATTTCCCCAGCGATTTAAAATGGTACAATGAAAGGTTTCTAAACCTGAATATTGAATGTAAAAGATTTCATTGCCAACGGCAGATGAAAGCGAAATGACATTCGGTGCAACAATATCACAAGGTTTGAATCCAATGGTTGCTGTATCCGAAACGGAGTAACATTCATTCGATAGGGTGTAAATGTAATTTCCTGGTTGTGAAATAATCAAGGGAGTCGTTGTATTCGCAATGTTCCATAATCCAAATTGTGTTGGTAGGTAATTCGCTTGCAAAGTCCAGACATTATTCAGGGTGCTATCTTTGGCTGAATTCACTTGAAGTGGTTCAAGAGGAAAACTTGTTCCTTTACATATGTTCGTATCCAATACTTGTGTGTACAAATAAGGCGGGAATTCAATTTCTGCTGTTAATGTTTGATTACAAGCAATGTCTGTATACGTTAGCGTGTAATTCCCTGCGTAGTTCGTAGTTAAATGTGGATTGTCTGCTGTTGGATCAGAGATATGCAGGCACGTATCAGAAGCTGTCCAAACACCTCCTAAGGAAGAACTTGTGCCGTTGATGTAATAATTGTAAAAACAAGCTAAGGTATCCACGTTAATACCCGGCAGAGTATAGAGTTGAATCGTTGTACTTGCTGTATGATTACACACGTTGTCGGTGTAGGTTAATTGATAAGTCCCAGATGCAGTTGCCGTAATACCTGGATTGGCACTGGTATTAGACGGCGTAAAATTCAGCGTTCCACCACTTGGCGTCGTGTAAGTCCATGTCCCGCCTGCGACATCCGTCACTGTTCCACTTACATTATACGTTAAATTACATTGATTGACATTCGAAAATATTGTTGGATTTACCGGTAAGGTAATCTCCGCCGTGTGTATTTGGTTACACGTATTATCTGTAAACGTAATGGTATAAGTACCTGGTGCGTTCACGGTCACCAATGGATTCAAATTTGTCGCGTTGTCAAAAGTTACTTGACTCGAACTTGAGGTCCATGTGCCTCCTTGGGACTGTGTGTTCGCTACTTGAAGTGTAGGAGAACAAATGAGCGTATCACTCATAATGGAAGCCGCTGTAGATCCGAAAATGGTAAAGGTCGTATCTGTTGTACAGAATCCTGCGGAATCCACAAGGGTCACGGTATATGTTCCTAAAGGCAATTCAACGGTGAATAAACTATCCACTGCTGGATTTGCTAATCCCCAAGTAATCGAGGAATAGTAAGGTTCGTTCGGGACACTAATACTTGTAGAGGTATCTGGTGGACAGTACGTCAAGATTCCCTGTAAATTAACGGGTGCTGGATTCAAAACGATGATCGTATCGCTCACATGTTTGTAACAGCCATCTTTACTCACTGTAACACCGTAAACTTGTGTAGAGGAAACGGAACTTGTTTGTGCCATCGTGAAATCATCCCATAAATAGGTATCGTAAGGTCCATTTGAAACACTTAAGTCAACGTTTCCACAGGCGCCGACCCCTAAAAGTGCGGCGGAGTCAAGGTTGTTTACAATTGTGTCAATGACAATGACAAATGTTAAGGCGGTAACTCCTGGCGTGGGAACAGCGTCATCCGTTGCAGTCACGGTTACGGTATAAGTTCCAATAGTTGCTAATGATCCAATTGCTTGAAGAATGATAGAACCGGTGTTCCCTGGAATATTGGCAACCTGCGTTAATGATGGGAGTCCGCCGTTGGTATAGGTCATGGTTGTTGTTTGCGTTGCTTCCGGGGAAAGAAAATTAATCGCGAATTGGGCAGTATCACCGGCAGCGCAAATTTTAAAGGTATCACACGAAGCGATTCCTTCAGGAATAGGAGGGATGTTTCCGCTGTTAGACGCATCAAAAGCGAAACTCTTGTAATCTAACCAACTGATTCCATCGGGATTTCCCAAAGCACCGTCGAAGTCTACTCCTGGGTGATCAAAACGAGAAATCAAGAAGTATGCTACACCATCCCCTTTGTTTGCTCCACAGGTAGCTGGAATCCCGAAAAACCCATTCACCCCTGAGGACGCAGCACCGGTTGTCCATTGCATGTCTTGGTAACAAAACGCCACATTTCCTTGGTCAATCACAGGGTCGGAACCGTTGGTAATGATTAATTGAAAGGTATTCAATTTATCTCCCATCATGGAGTAATATCCAACATCTTCCCAGTTGATGTAAACGGCAGTTGGAGTGATTTTATACACCACTTGTCCATTTCCATTACGTGTGTCTACATCTGCCCAAAACGGCGCGACAATGGCATTTCCAGTAGATGGAAAGGCTGTTGCACTAAAGGTAGAAAGTGGACCGTTAAAAGTAATATTCCCGTTATTATTGATGTAAATGGAGTTAAATGTTTGCCCGTATAAATTGAAATTAAACGGAATCGGAATTAAACCAGTTGATCCGTCATCGTTAGGCTGCATCGCCAAAATGTATGTAGCATCTGGTTCGATGTAACAATCACAAGCATTAGCTTTGGTATTTGAGGAGGGCTTCACATGTGGTTTTCCTGTTGGTTTTCCAAGAGAATTGTTTGGTGAAGTAACAACTTGACCAAGTTGACCAGAAGATTTCAGTTTTTGGTATAGAGGTGAATCAGTAATGACTTGCGCGAAAAAAGATTGACTGATTAAAAAACTGAAGATAAATAATAGGTTTTTCATATGCTTTGTGTTGTTCAATTTGGCAGTGTCTAGACAGAAATGTGTTCTAAAAAGTTGCATGGAAAATTCTTTGTCAAATAGGTAGCTAAGTTACGAAATTTCAGAAAACAAAAATATGCACCGAATTTGGCAGGAAATGGATCGTGCACATTTGTCGGAATTGTTGTAATTTTAAGCCTCAAATTCGATTTAAGTTCCCTATGAAAAAAACGATT
>CAIOSO010000125.1 GCA_903860985.1 uncultured Flavobacteriales bacterium | reverse complement strand
AGCGTAATGGCATTATTGGTGGAACGATTAAAAATCCCGAATCCAATTTTCGAATAGCCCATGGAATTAAATCGTGTTCCGGAGAATTCAGCAGTATCACCTAAGAACAAACTGTTTCCTTCAAACGCATAGCGAAAAGCATCTCTGGAAAAAACGAGCGATGAAAATTGATGGTATCCCGCTTGAACAATGTAACCGTGGTTGTAAAATGGACTATTTTCTTTTTTTGTTAAGTCCCCTTTGGAACGAAAGGACAATTCCGCATTCATGTCCAAACCAAACTGATTGATGTTTTGAAGACGCTCAATGCTGCTGTTCTTCATGTCTTGATCGATGAATCCACCATAGAAAAATGACTGAACGATGTTCTTACCAATCGCATTTGATGCGTAATCACCGTTTGATGTCAATGCAATCGATCCTTTGTACTTACCCGTCGTATCTTGAACAAGCGGAAGCATATTCTGTCCAAAGACGTTCGCGCAACATATCAAAAGGAACAAACTGATTAAATTTCTCATAGAATTACTTTTGTATTCAATTTCATTCGAAGTTTGAAGGACAAGAATGCTTTCGCCTGTACTTGTTTTGGCTCACTGAGTCCTGTGGACGCATTGGGTGAATCAAATCGGGCCTCAACAATGATTTTCTTGATGATTGCTAAATTCGCAAGCGCTTCTTTCTCCAATAAAAATTCGATGTGAGAAGGTTGTTTTTTTAATCCATCCATTGGATCAATCGCCGCCATCTCGCAAGAAGAGATCTGACTACTTCCAATCAACGTGTGTAAAATTTGTCCATCTTCCGTCATTAAATACAAGACTGGATCACAACTAAACGGAAAAGCGTTGGTGACATCGATGTAGATCAATCCAGATTCGACATGTGTCTGGGATTCATTTTGTTTAATGTTAATATCAAAGGTGTCTCGCAAGGTAAGTCCATCTAAACCAAGTTTCAAGGGTAGTTGCGCACTTGCTTTCACTTTGATTCGACTATTTGGAAAGGCTTCATCATTCCCAGCAGAAGTATTTCCCCATGGATTCAGTTGTACTTCGTAGGATGCTTCATTCGTTGCGCCTAGGTTCTCCAAAAATGCTTCCAAGTTCGAGTTCGTTGGATCAAAAGCTAGTTCCTGTGAATTGGATTGAAGTGAGGTCCAAGATCCAACAGCAGGTGAAATGTAAAAACTTGGACCGATTTCCGGAGAAGTCAGTGATACCGTATTCCCTAGTTGATTGGTGTTTTTCAAGTAATGCAATTGTCCGCGCACTGGAACTTTTATGCCATTTTCGACAGTAATTTGAAGAGCAGTTCCCGGTAAATCCAAGGTGCCTTCTGTAATCATGTTCAAGAAATCAATGTTAAAGTCTGCGATATCTGAAAACACTTTCGATCCGAAATATCCTTTCGCGTAATCCACTTTGATATCCGACAAACTTGCTTCAAACTTAAAATCGTACGCAGAACTGATGGAAACCGGAACACCATTGGGATCGGTGGTTAAGGTCAATTT
>CAIOSO010000124.1 GCA_903860985.1 uncultured Flavobacteriales bacterium | reverse complement strand
TCGTCCAATCTGGGAAGTTGATGCGGAGACACGCAAAGCAATTTGGCAGCAATTTTGGCAGTACATGCTCCCCGGACTTTACCACCCAAGTATGTTGTTGCTATCGCTGATTTTCTTTGGTTATGCCGCTTGGAAAAAGTGGATTCCTTCTTATGTGATCTGGCTGGTCATCATTGGTTTCTGTGGACTTGTTGCCTATTTCATGCTTTGGTTCTGGGTCTTTGATGTCCACGATTATTACCTCATCGAAATGTTGTTTTTCCCGCTCGTTCTTTTCTATGTGCTGATTCAATTTGCTAGTCGAATAAATCGCTCTAAAAAAAACAGACGCATCATCTATGCTATATGGCTTGCGCTTACTTTTTTACAAGCAATATCCTTGGCACATTGGTCTTTTGGAAAGGAAAACATCTTAACGAAAAACACACCGTTTGTTAGTCAGTATGTCAAAGGTAATTGGGGCTACTTTCATTTTTACCACCGTGAACACCTTGGACAACTACAAGCTTGCGCGAAAGAACTACAACAATTGATTCCGAAAAACGACACCATACTTTGTCTATCTGATCCTTCGCCAAATATTCACTTGTACACCTTGGAAAGAATCGGCTTCACTCAATATAACTTTCACGAACCTTTTCACGATGAAACCGAACAAATCGTACAGTTTATTCAGAAAGGCGCTAACTTTGCACTAATCATTCATGAACCCAATTGGGAACCCAATAAAGATTGGGAAATGTTCTTGTCTTACCCCATATATCACAAAGGGAACGTCTATTTATATGATTTGAGAAAATACCGATCGAAATATTCACATAATCAGCCAATTTAATTACAGAACATACGTTATACGAACATCATGAAATGGACCATCTTCTTTTCTCTATGCATATTCACCTTTGTTTCAAGGGCTCAAATAGGTATGGGCACTTGGAAACTCCATGTTTCAACATCAAAAGCAATTGATGTCGTAGCCTCTGAAAAAGAGGTGTTTACCGCTTATGCAAATGGCTTGTCTATCTATACAATCTCTACAGAGGAACACCGTTTATTAACTGCCTTAAACGGCTTGTCGGATATAGAAATCTCTTGCCTTTATTACGATGAGGTGGAAAACGCAGTGTACATTGGATACACAAATGGAAACATTGATAAGTATAAAAATGGTGCGATCACGAATATTCCTGCTATCAAACTAGCCCAGATTTCCGTGTCTAAACGCATCAATCGTTTTGAGAGAAGTGGACTGTACGTTTATGCTGCAAATGACTTTTCCATCGTACAACTCAATGCTGCTAAAAACGAAGTCAAGGAAACATTCTATCCTACTAATTCCAACGAGCCCATCTTAGATGTAGCCATTTACCAAGACTCCATTTACGCCTTAACACCTACGCAACTTTTGAAAGGATTTCTTCCTAATCCAATATTGCCGGACTATTCACAGTGGGTTAGAGATATTCGCCTTCCATACCAAACCGCGAATAAATATACCGAAATGGATGTGTTTAATGACCGTTTGGTTGTTTTGAAAAAATCAGAGGAATATGGCACTGATTCCGTTTATCGCATCAATGCATCCGATTTAGAACTTGTCACCAACTTGCCATTTTCTGTTGAGATTAATTCCATTAACGTCGTATATAATTACTTGTCTGTCAACATCGACGGAGTGATTAATCTATATAACGATAACCTGCAAATCCCTGAATCATATGGAGCGGGAAACTTTAACGTTTGGTTTTCTTCTGCACGGACCGCTAGAAATCAATCTGGACTATGGTCAGCAGATTTGAAATTAGGTTTGGTCATGTATCCAACGGAAATTTCCTATAAGTCGTATCCCATTGAAGGATCTAAAAACAACCAGTTTTATTCCATGGATGTACAAAAGGGAAAATTAGCCATCGCATCCGGAAGGTTAAATGATAACTTACCTGGATTTACGAGAAATGGTGTGCATTTTTATCAAAATGCACAATGGGATTTACTCAATGTATCGAATGTTTCACAATGGCCAGAAGCAAATATTTGGGATTTTATTGACGTTGCAATTAATCCGAACGACACTTCTGAAGTAGCAATGAGCACTTATTCCTACCTTCCGTTGACCTTAATGAACGCAACAGATACCCTCGTTTTTAACGGAGGGAATTCACCCATTAAACCAACAAGTATTGGCAATGGATGGAGCCTTGTTTCAGATGTTCATTTTGATAACAGAGGGAACTTATGGGCATTGAACGGGTATTCAGATAAACCTTTGACCGTTAGAGACAAAACAGGCAATTGGTATAACTTTGATTGTGGACCAAACGGGAAGAATAAGTTTACGACCAAGTTGATACAAGATTTCGACGAAATTATTTGGTTTGCAACCAAATCGGATGGAATTATTGGATATGATCACAATGGCACCATATCTGATCCAAGTGATGATAAAGTCATTTCCTTGGACGAAGGTGAATTCAGCGGAAATCTTCCTTCCATTGCGGTAACTGCACTTGCAGCTGATTTTGACGGCGAATTGTGGATAGGAACCGAAACAGGATTCGCTATTTTATACAATGCTTCGGGTGCATTTGATGCGCAACCGGGAGATTATAATGTACAACAAATTAAAGTGAATTTTGAAGGGAATGTAGAATACGTGCTAGGGAAAACACACATCACAGATATTGAAGTGGATGGCGGAAATCGAAAGTGGATGGCAACGGCAAACGCAGGGATTATTCTTTTATCAGCAGATGGATCAGAAATCCTTGAGCAATATACAACCGATAATTCCCCCATCATCTCCAATGTAATTTTTGATCTTCAATTGAATCAAGAAACCGGGGAATTGTATATTGTGACCGATAAAGGACTGGTTTCCTTCCGAACGAATGCATCCTACGAAGACCCTGATTATGCGAGTGTAAAGGTATTTCCAAATCCTGTGAAACCAAACTATTTTGGACCAGTAAGCATTCAAGGAATACGCTTTGATTCTGACGTGAAAGTAACAGATGTTGCAGGAAATCTTGTCTATCGCACAACATCAAACGGTGGAACAGCTACCTGGAACACACAAAATTTGAACGGTGAAAAGGTGCCAACAGGTGTGTATTTCATTTGGACAGCAACTAATTTCGACGGCAGAGATCGAAAAGTTGGTAAAGTCATGGTCATTCGTTAGTGAAAGTCCAAAAGCTTCCTTATTTTTGATAAAAAACACGATGAAAAATTTCTTTTTTTGTACCCTATCTCTTCTTTTTGGCCAGCAACTTTACGCTCAAAAGGTGTTTTCTGTGAACTATGCAAACCAAGCGGATGTTAAAGTCTACGTGGTGAAATACGAAAATCAAGCAGATTTAAAAGTCTTTAAGGTTAAATATGAAAACCAAGCAGGAGATAATAATGGCAAATGGTTCTTTACGCAGTATGAAAACCAAGCAAAAAAGTCCATTTTTTTTGTTCCTTATGAAAACCAAGCGGACATTAAAATCTTCTTTGTGGATTATGAAAACCAAGCAGGATGGAGGAACGCCGCGAAAAAACAATTGTTGTACTAAATGCCAGATAAGCAATTTGTGCTCGAGTGGACAGCTTCACTTTTAGGCCTTGTTTACCTTTTTCTGATTGCTAAAAAAAACAAATGGGCTTGGTCTTTTGGTGGGATTAGCTCGTTTATTTACGTCTTTGTTTTTTTTAAATCCAACTTACAAGCGCAAGCATTTTTAGCTATTGCTTATGTCTTTATGAGCATTTATGCCTTTTGGTCATGGAACCGTGAGGATAAAATAACGCTAATTTCTTGGCGTCTAGGACATCACTTGCTTGCTATACAGCTCATTTTTTTGTTCGGGGGCGCAGTGATATGGATGAAACAATCCGATTTTTCTACCTTTCATGAAAAGGAAACGTTTGTCTTAGATTTGTTTATTGCCCTGTTTTCTGTATTCGCCACAGCGCTAGGAATCTTGAAAGAAAAGTCAAATTGGATGTATTGGATATTCATCAATTTAGCTTGCGTTGTATTGTATTTACAAGCAAACTTATATGCTACCACAATATTATATGCAAGTTATTTCATTCTAGGAATATATGGATTGCGCGAATGGAATAAAAAAACGGAGGCGATATGAAAATTGCGTTTACGGGTCCAGAATCATGTGGAAAATCAACCATGGCAAAATGGTGTGCGGAGTTTCATCAATTACCTCTCAGTACAGAATATGCACGAATACACTTAGAAAAAAAGGCGGCTTACGATCAAAATGACCTAGACGCTATCACGATTGCTCAACTGAAAGATTGGGAGAATAAAGGATCGAAATTCGTGGCAGATACGGAAATGACCGTGATGAAAATTTGGTCTGAATTTCGTTTTCAAAAGCTATCTCCCCTCATTCAAATGGCCTACACAAATCAACAATTCGATCACTATTTCTTGTGCGCACCGGATATTCCTTGGGAGGCAGATCCTTTGAGAGAAAACCCATTGAATCGCCATGAATTGTTTGAGCTCTACGAAAAGGAACTTAAGGAGAACAATCGGCCATATATCATCTTAAAAGGGACATTAATAGAACGACAAAAACAAGTGCAATTTGTACTAAATCGCTAACTTTGTCGCATGAAACGCATTTTCTTTTTAGGCCTACTTTTTCTGATTTGTGTCCCCGTTGGATATTACATCATGAGCGCGAAAAAGGAAAAACCCCTACCAATTATAAATCCGATTGATGTAAACGAAGAAATGGTGGATCCAGAGCTGCTGCGCTTGGGTTTTGGACATCACATTGGCGCATTTTCTTTTCAAAATCAATACAATCAAGAAATTGCTTTAGCGGACATGAAGGGAAACGTTGCTGTTGTAGAATATTTTTTCACCACTTGTAAAAGCATTTGCCCCATCATGAACCAACAAATGCAACGCGTGAATGAGGCATTTAAAAAAGAAAAGAACCTGAAAATATTCAGTTTTACCGTTGATCCCGATACAGATGATGTCGCTCAAATGAAAAAATATGCCAAAAGTCATCAAGCTACTTCTGGCAAATGGCATTTTTTGACGGGGAAAAAGGAAGACCTCTATTCCCTCGCTCGAAAATCCTTTTTTGTACTTAAACCTGCCGAAGCTCAAAACCTAGGTGATGCCGGTAGTGATTTCATTCACACCAATAACTTCGTATTGGTAGATAAACAACTCAGAATTCGTGGGTATTACGATGGGACCTCAGAAAAGGAAGTAAATCAACTCATTTCAGATGTCAATCGCCTTCTAAAAGAGTGATTAAAAGGAATACCGAACACTTTTCTCTATCTTTGCTTGAATTATGAGAAATACACGCGGAACATCGAGAGGAAATCAATCTACTGACAAACGTCCGGCTGCGGCTGGAAGAAAGCCAGTGGCTTCTAAACGACCAGCATCAGATAAAAAGGGACCAGCATCAGATAAAAAGAGTCCAACAGATAAAAAAACAGTCACAGACCGTGACAAACGAAAATACATTGACTATAAAATCAAAGTGAAAAAAGGCGATCCCTTGCCTTCTTTTAACGAGGACCAAGTCCGCTTGAATAAATACTTGTCAAACGCAGGTATTTGTTCCAGACGTGAAGCGGATGTCCTTATTCAAACTGGTGTCGTTTCCGTGAATGGAAAAATTGTCACTGAATTAGGCTACAAAATTGCTCCAGAAGATGTCATTCAATATGACGGAGAAACAATCAATGCAGAAACCAAACGTTACGTCTTATTGAACAAACCAAAGGGATTCATCACCACAATGGATGACCCAAGAGGAAGAAAAACAGTCATGACCTTGGTGAAAAAAGCGTGTAGAGAACGCATTTATCCCGTTGGACGACTAGACCGTGAAACCACTGGATTGCTCTTGTTTACTAATGATGGAGATATGGCCAAGAAATTGACGCACCCTCGTTACCAGGCAAAAAAGATTTACCACGTTGAATTAAATAAATCCGTTACCAAAGAGGACATGGAGCATTTGCTACGAGGTGTCGATTTGGATGATGGTAAAGCACGAGTGGATGAGGTTTCTTACATCGAAAATGGAAAATCTACCGAAGTTGGAGTGGAAATCCATTCTGGTAAAAACCGCATCGTTAGAAGATTATTTGAAGGATTAGGCTACGTGGTGGTAAAATTAGACCGTGTGCAATTTGCCGGTTTAACCAAAAAAGACTTGCCGCGAGGATATTATAGGCATTTAACTGAACAAGAAGTTTCTTTTTTAAAAATGACTAAATAATGATACGCTTCGGTGTTTATTTACTACTATTTACAACCGCTTTAATCGGACTCACGGCATGCAGTGACTCGAATGATTTTGTCTCAAAAAATCCCAACGCAAAGTATTTTTATCCGCTTGATACCATACCAAAAATTTATTTATACCGTGATGTTTCAGGTGGACTTGAAGAAGAATTCCACAGAATTTATGCATTAAAAGATAATGCAGGAGCTCATTTAATTGTGGAGGTCTACGCGAGTGATGGACGCATTTGTGAAGCCTATAATTACAACATAGATTCCTTGAATTTGCAAGATTACATGGTCGTTGATGTCAACCAAGAAAAAGAAAAAACCCTTTTGTATAAAGACAAACTTTTCCCGATGAATCTGAAGGAAAAAACGTGGTTCGCAGCAAAATTTAGAGGAGTTGTTGACTCTACAGTGATGTTAAGCGAAGTAAAAAGACAATTTAAAGAACAGAAGTCCCACCAAGTGATCGATGATGAAGTAGAATCGTTGGTGTTTTCCGATGACCTACGATTGACCGTATTAAATCCATTCACTAGAAAAGAGAATTCAAAAAGTGTAACACGCATAAGTTACTTCTCTGAAGGATTTGGTTTGGTAGAGTGGCATAGCTTAAATAAAAAAGTTCACTTCCGTCTTGAACAAGTTTTGACACAACAAGAATGGATTAAAATGATTGCACGATGAAAAATAGTTTACTCATTCTTTTATTGACCATTTGCTCCATCTCTTGGACTCAACAAGTCAGCAAAAATAACAAACGCTCGACAGCGAAAGGCGCTATGTTTGTCTATTGGGGATATAACCGCAGCGCCTACTCAAAAAGTAATTTGCACTTCATTGGATCAGGTTATGATTTCACCTTGAAAGGAGTACAAGCAAAAGACCGTCCCTCTGAAGACTTTAAAACATATGTCAGTTTAACCGACTTTACCGTTCCACAATTCAACTTTCGAATTGGTTATAATATCAAGAAAAATTGGGCGATCTCTTTGGGATATGACCACATGAAATACGTATTGAAAGCTGGCCCAACATATTACCTAAGCGGAACCATTAATCCTGGAATTGACCCAGTAACCAATTGGTCGGGAACATACAATAACGAGCCCGTTGTAACAAATACAAACACCTTTCATTACGAAAACACCAATGGCTTGAATTACATTCATGCAGATATCTCCAATGTTTTCAAAGTTTATCAATCCGATAAGGCTCGCTTTGCTTTATCGACACTTTGGGGTTTCGGTGCTGGACCTATTTTGTCGTTTAACGATTTTACCTTCGCCGGACAAAAAAATGTCGCAACGGTATCCTTATCGGGATTCGGCGTCTCAGCGCACGCCGGTTTGAGAGCGGAGTTTTTTAGACGCGTTTTTGTTCAAACAAACCTAACTGGTGGGTTTATTGATCAGCTTCGAGTGAAAACAAGACCTAATGATTATGATTCCCACGCGAAACAGGTTTTTGTCTATAGCGAAGGAAACATCGTAATAGGCGCCCTGTTCTATTTGAATCAAGGCGATAAATGTGGCGGATGCCCTAACTGGTAAGACATGAAATACTTAGTTGTTGGATTAGGAAATCCAGGAAAAGAGTACGAAGAAACACGCCACAATATTGGATTTAAAGTGGTGGATGAACTTGCGCGAGAACTTGGCGCAACATTTACCCTAGATAAAGCGGTATTTCGCACAGAAGCTAAATTCAAAGGAAGAACCCTCATTCTTATCAAACCAATTACCTTCATGAACCTTTCTGGAAAAGCGGTCAACTATTGGCTTCAAACAGAAAAAATCGATCTAAAAAACCTCCTCGTAATTACAGATGACATCGCATTGCCTTTCGGAAAACTCCGCATGAAAGGAAAAGGAAGCGATGGTGGACACAACGGACTAAAAGATATTCAAGCGGTTCTCAAGACAGTTGAATATACCCGTTTACGCTTTGGCGTTGGAAACGACTTTTCCAAAGGCAGACAGGCCGATTATGTCCTAGGCGAATGGTCCAAAGACGAGCAATTAGAGTTGCCTGAGCGCATTCAAACAGCAACAGAATTCATCAAAAGCTTCTCCTTTGTTGGTCTAGATATGACAATGACCACTTGGAACGGGAGGTAGAAGTAAGATACATTTATTGATTCTTTTTAGTCAAAATCTCATTTATATCAATTTTCTTGGAGGAATTGAAGGAGGTTCTCGGCTATTTAGCTGAAATCAACTAACTTTGCATCCATGAAAAGATACCGAATTTCCGAGATTTTAGCTGAAAATTCACCACTCAAAACCGGTGAAGAAATCAATGTAAAAGGATGGGTGCGTGCCTTCCGTAGTAACCGTTTCATTCAATTGAATGATGGTTCTTGTATGGCAAATATTCAAGCCGTTGTTGATTTTGAACAATGGGATGAAGCACTTTTAAAGCGCATCACCACCGCTTCAGCATTATCCTTGACGGGAAAATTAGTAGAATCTCAAGGAGCAGGACAACAAGTAGAATTGCAAGTGGAGCACATCGAAATACTAGGTGACGCACATCCGGATGAGGTTCAAAAAACAGTCATGCAACCAAAACGCCATAGTTTGGATTTCTTGCGTGAACAAGCACATTTACGTTTTAGAACGAACACGTTTGGTGCGGTTTTCCGTATCCGTCACTCGGTGGCATTTGCCATTCACCAGTTCTTTAATGACCGTGGATTCTATTACTTACACACACCAATCATTACAGGTTCTGATGCCGAAGGAGCAGGAGAAATGTTCCGTGTAACAACCTTAGATGCGAAGAATCCACCGTTGAATGAAGATGGATCCGTGAACTATAAAGAAGATTTCTTCGGAAAAGCAGTGAACTTGACGGTTTCTGGTCAGTTGGAAGCGGAATTAGCAGCAACTGCGCTCGGACAAGTGTACACATTTGGACCAACGTTTAGAGCAGAAAATTCAAATACTTCGCGTCACCTTGCTGAATTTTGGATGATTGAACCAGAAGTTGCCTTCAATAATTTGAAGGACAACATGGATTTAACAGAAGATTTCCTAAAATACATTTGTTCATACATCCTCAACAATTGTTCGGAGGATGTGAAGTTCTTAAGTGAGCGCGATGCGCAAGAACAAGCACAAAAACCGCAAAATGAGCGCAACGAGATGACCTTGTTGGAACGCTTGAAATTTGTCATCGAAAATCCATTCAAACGTTTGACATATACGGAAGCGATTGATGTATTGATGAATTCAAATCACTACAAAAAGAAGAAATTCAAGTACCCAGTGGAGTGGGGAATCGATCTTCAAAGTGAACACGAGCGCTATTTAGTGGAAAAAGAATTCAATTGTCCAGTCATTTTAACGGATTATCCAGCGAAAATCAAAGCATTTTACATGCGTTTGAACGAAGATGGAAAAACGGTTGCTGCGATGGATGTCTTGTTCCCAGGAATTGGCGAAATCGTTGGTGGATCACAACGTGAGGAACGTTATGACGTACTTCTTCAAAAATGTGAAGAATTCCACATTCCAGCGGAAGAACTTTGGTGGTACATGGATACACGTAAATTCGGTACGGTTCCACATGCTGGATTTGGACTTGGATTTGAGCGCATGGTGATGTTTGTAACGGGAATGTCCAACATTCGCGACGTCATTCCTTTCCCTCGCACGCCATTGAACGCTGAGTTTTAATCAAGGCAGTTTTTCCCGGCAATGAATCCAGTGGTCCAGGCGGCTTGGAAATTAAATCCGCCCGTTATTCCATCGATGTCTAATATTTCTCCAGCGAAGTGCAAGCCTGGAACGCGTTTACTTTCCATATTTCGAATATCGATGTTCGTCATAGAAACGCCACCTGCCGTCACAAATTCTTCTTTGAAGGTCGTTTTGCCTTTGACCTCGTAACGATCGTTCAGGAGGATGTTTACCAGCTTATTGGTGTTCTTTTTGCCAAGTTCTTGCCAGCGTATTTCACTCGGAATCTCCGCTTTCGCCATTAAAAAATGCCAAAGTCGGTTCGTGATGTGAAAAGGATTGAGGTTCTGTACCTTTTTGGCGCCGTGCAAATGAGCGGTCATCTCGATTTTTTGACGCAAATCAGCTTCCTTCATTTCGTGTAACCAATTCACTAACACATGAAAATGATAGTTTTTTTCAGCTAAAATCCGAGCACCCCATGCGGAAAGCAACAGTACTGCTGGACCACTCATTCCCCAATGTGTGATTAGCAAGGGACCTTGTCCGAGTAGTTTTGTTCCCTCGACTCTCACGCTTGCTTTTTCCACCACCGTTCCCATTAATTCACGTACCGGATTATCGGGCATATTGAAGGTAAACAAGGACGGAAGTGGTTCAATGATGTCGTGACCAAGTTGTTCCAACCAATCGAAATTACCTCGTTTTGGTTGTCCACCAGTGGTTACAATGACACGCGTTGCATCGAATACCTTCTGATCGGCGTGAAGTTTAAATCCGTTTTTAACTGCTTCAATTCGCTTGATGCCTTGGTTCAGTAAAATATGAATCCCACGTTTATTTGCTTCGGATAAAAAACAATCGATGATCGTCTGTGAATCATTGCTTTCTGGGAATAAACAACCATCCGGATAGGTTTTCATGGGAATCCCACGTTCAGCAAACCAGTCGATGGTGGACTGCACATTGAATTGATCGAAGGCTTTTTTCAGGTAGTTTTCTCCTCTTGGATAATAGCCCGCCAACTGTTTATTGTCGAAACAGGCATGTGTGACATTACAGCGGCCACCTCCTGAAATTTTTACTTTCGACAGTAGTTTTGATGACTTTTCCAAGATGCTGACCTGTGCGTGCGGATGGTGTTTTTTCGCGCTTAACGCAGCAAAAAATCCCGCAGCTCCTCCTCCAATAATGATGATGTGATGTTTCGACATATGATGGGCAAAATTAGCCTAAAATATGGATTGAATGACCATTTTTCTTCCTTGAAAGCTGACCTCGTCCTTCGCAGACTTACCGAGAAGTGCCGTTCCTAATGGCGCTTGTGGATTCAAACAAAACACCGCTTGATCTTCGACATGTAAAAGACCGTGCCCGATCGAAAAATAATACCATTGATCTTCACAATGAACCAATGAACCCAAACTAACTTTCAGGTGTTTTTTTGAGGAATCGATTCGAGACAATAAAGTGAGTTGTTCTTCGATGATCTGGATTTGTTTCCCAAGTTTTTCTTGTTCCAATTGAACCATGGCAACACCAACTTCATGTTTGTCTCCCGCTGAACTTTTTGCATCGTTTGATTTTCCATCAGATGCTTCTAAACGGATGGCATTTAACTCTTCGTGCTTTTGGATAAGTACATCGGTCAGGGCTTCGTGGACAGTGGATTTTAACATGGGTTTATTTACCGAATAAGTAGCAAAAAGATAACTCAAATGCCCCCTGCGTTTTCGCTAAATCGGATAAACCAGAAATGGTGAAATCATAGGATAAATTCAATTGGTATTGATTCATTTGAAAGCCCACTTTACCAATCATCGCATCTTTCCATCGATTGTATAGTCCAAACGACAAGAAGTTATTACTAGCGGATTTTCCTGAAAGACTTCCTTTGAGGTAATAGCGATAGGAAGCGCCATACACGCATTCAAGCGCAGATTTTTGCTGTTGGTAAAAGAATAGAGGAACCAACGCCGTTTTGGTGTTTTTCATGGAAATCTCTGCTGAGCCAAAAATAGTATAACGCATCCATAAACGTTCATTTTCATTGGCCAAGAAGGAATAAAATGGACGATTCACATGGAAAAATCCAAGTCCAGCTGTGGCACTATGTACCACCCAAGATTGACTTCCTGCATTGTTTTTTCGATAGCGGTATAAAGTTCCCGCCCCTGCATCCTTAAAAGAAAACTGCGCGGTAGGCAGTGGTTCGCCGTTTAATATACTTGGGTCATAAGCCAATCCGTTGTATTGGTTCCCCCAACGACCATTGTTCCCATCGATACTTCGTTGCCCAAATCCAGCATAAATCCCAAGTCCGATAGTGGAATTCCGCCCAAAATTTAAGTGATAAGCTCCACTCAAGGAAACTTGAGAAGTTCGAATGGATAAATCGCCTGTTTGGTCATTGTAAACTTGTAATCCAAGTGCAAAAAAACCATCGCTTCTGCGTTTGCTTTTTTGTAGTCGGGCATCAAATCCAGCGGCCATCGTTTGAAAAGGACTTGCGACACTTTTCCATTGGTTGCGGTAATTGATTCCCGCTCGAATTTGCGATTCACTTCCCGTTTGAGCTGGATTAACCAACAAAGGAATTTGATCCACCTGTGAAAAGTGTAAATCTTGCGCTAATAATCCGAAAGGACTGCAAGCGATGCTTAAAATGAGGACTGCTTTCTTCATGGGATTATTTTAATAAAGTAATATTCCCAGAACGAATGACAAAATCACCATTCTGAAGTTTGATGGTTAACTTGTATGCGAAAACTCCAGCATTCAGCTCTTTTCCCTTGTATTTTCCATCCCAACAAGCATTTTGATCTTTGGTTTCAAACACACGCTGTCCCCAACGATCGTAGATCGAATAGTCTAATTCCGCGATGCAATTTCCATATACGCAGGCCTGCTTGTTTTCATTGTTTAAACTAGAAGGTGAAAAGACGGTAGGCACGTAAATATCACCGCATACTTCTGTAACGTAAATCATCACCTCGGCTTGACCTGTGCACCCATTTGGTGCCGTTCCAGTTACCGTATATAGTGTAGTGGCCGAGGGTGAAGCACTTGTCGTTGCGCAACTTGGACAACTTAAATCATCCGGGGGACTCCATTGATAACTCGTTGCACCAAAGGCATTAATTACGACACTTTGTCCCGATAAAATTGACGTAGAAATCGGACTCGCCGTTACGTTAATTGATCCCGTTCCATTTATTTGATACGTTTCTGATGTCCCACAGTCATTGGCATCACTGACAATTAGTGAAACACTTGTCCCTGGAGCAAGATTTGAAATGGAATTTACATTCGAGCTTACGGGATTCCAAGTGTATGTATACGGACTCACGCCACCTGTAACAAGTACGGACACCGAACCGTTATCCGTTGTGCATGAAGAAGGAACAATGGTTTCTGTGATCACTAATTGCGATGGTTCTGTTATCGTTACGCCTGCCGTTCCAATGCAACCGGTGTTGTCCGTCACTTGTACGACATAGCTTCCAGCGCTCAAATTACTCGCCGTGGCATTTGTTCCTCCACTTGGCGTCCAAGCATAGGTGTAAGGTGAAGTTCCTCCTGAAACTTGTGCCATCGCTGCACCGTTTGTACCGCCAAAACAGGAAATATTCGACACGGTACAATTGACTGTCGGACCGTTCGAATTACTCACGGTCGCAGTTCCATTGCTCGAACATCCATTTGCATCGGTAATCACCAACGAATAGACTCCAGCTGCTAAATTTGAAACAGTTGCAGTGTTCCCATTTCCGGGTGTCCACAAATAGCTATATGGAGCGGTTCCGCCAATTCCATTCGCTGTTATTGATCCGTTCGCTGTACCACATAATGTGCTGGTTGAGCTTGTCGTAACAGAAAGTGGTACTGATGGTTGCGTAATAGTGATGCTTAAACTTCCAGGACAATTGTTCACGTCCAAAATGGATACCGAATACGTTCCCGCAGGTAAATTGTTTACGGTCGCTCCATTCCCAATGTTGGGCGTCCAAGAATAGGAGTAAGGTGCGATTCCGCCACTGGCATTTACAGTAATTGCTCCGTTGCTTCCACCAAAACATGAGACATTCGTCACGGTACTAGCGTTCACCGTTAAAGAAGTACACGGTGCGGTTGTACACGGAACAAGGTTTGCAGCAGTGAAGGTGTAAACAGTTCCTGCATTATCAGTCACTTGAAATTGTGTTGATCCAGCGGGAGGAGTAACCGTCGTTCCGGTGGCAAAACTCACATAAGCTGCAGGAGAACTACATGCAGTTACGGGGGTAAATCCATTTAAACATTGTCCAAAAAACCAAGTATAGCCACAATTTTGACATTCCGTTTGATTCGTAATAGGTGTATTTGTTGCGGGAACATAGTTCGTCCAAGTATAAGGTCCTACACCACCATTGACGGTGAATTGACCATTCGATTCCAAACAAACTTGCAAACCAGCGCATGGACTCACCGTGATTTGAATCGAATCAGCACCACATGGTAGTGTGTAAACAATCGTTTGAACTCCGATTCCCGCGGAACTCGGATTGAATACCCCACTTGCATTGACGCCAGCGCCAGACCAGGTTCCACCAGCAGTACCAGCGGTTAAGGTGATTGGAGCGTCTGTAATACACACCGAACTTGGTTGACAAATCGTTGCATCACAGCATGTGATAGCAATGGGCGCACAAGCACCGACAGCGATGGAGCGAACGGCCCCACTCCGTGTTCCAGCGGTAGAAGTGCCAGTTCCCCCGACTGCAATTATTTCGCCGTTCGTGTTTATTTCTACATCGTATACCGCGAAAGTGGTTGGATAAAATGCTTGTTGAATCAAAAGCTGGTCGTACTTCACGACCCCAGTCGTAGATCCAACGTAAATGTTCCCACATTGGTCAATCGCAATTCCTGAATTCCCGACCGTATGACCGCCTAAAAAGACGGAACTATATTGTCCCCCAGGAATGGTGTTATCTTGAAGAAAAGAACAGTCTTGTAAGCTGCGTTTTTCAATTTTGTTTCCGCGGTTGACATACAAATGATACTGATCCGTGGCAAGAGCACAAATCCCCGAATTGTCATAACGGTAATTCTCCAGTTTATATCCCCAATCTGCACCGTGATTCATTTTGAAAAAACTTGTTGTTCCAGTAGGGCAAAGCGTAAAATTGTCGTTCACATAACCCATGGTGTCCTGGGTCATGAAGTAGTATTTTCCGTTTTTAGCTGATGTGATTGCTCTAACCTCTTCCAAATTTGGTGGAATACTAACGGTTGGTCCATTGGAAACAAACTGTTGATTCGTAATATTCAGGGTGGAGGTATTGACATTGTAAATGACGGCGTCCAATTGCAACAGCGCACCTCCTGTTCCTCCAATCACCAAACTGGTTTCGTCACAGTTAAAGGCGATGGTCCAAAATTCGGAGCTGGAAAGTATTCCGCCCGGACTTGCATTATTTAAGAGAAGCGCACCCGTTGGGCTCACTTTCTGAATTTGTGCGACCGATCCTGCCGTTACATAGGAATTCCCCACGTTGTCGACAGCAAATGTTCCTAACCACACATTGGAGGTGTCGTATGGTGTGTTGTAGGTCCATTGCAAGGTTCCGGCTGCATTGTATTTTAAAATTTGCATGGGCATGATTCCACCGAGTGCATACACGTTACCTGCGCCATCCCGATCACATTCCCATACAACATCCCAATTCGTCGCAAAAACTGGTGTTTGGATCCACGGGTCAATGAATAAATCTGTTGATTTTTGGTATGCTTCTACTTCAAATTTGACGGTTTTTTGTTGCACGCTAAACGAACTGGATAACTCGGTTTCGTTCGTGCCTTGAAAGGAATACGGTGCATGGTCAATGATGTCTCCAAAGGCTGTTGGAATATGAATTTCTCCTTGAAGAACCTGCACGTTACGATCGTATTCCATTTCAATATCCGCTGGATTTCCTCCGGGATGCACAATGAACACATATTTCAATCCAATTTGAGGATGAACGGTAAATTTTAAATCAATCAGTGGATAAATGTTCTCATAAATGAGCTCGTCATAAGCCTTTGCATGTGAAATGGCTTCATAGCTACCATCTGCTAATTGAACTGAATAATTGTGATCATCGGTCCTTGGTTTGAGTCCGGATAATTTTACTTTTCTATTGGCGTTGACATAGCGCATGGATACTTCGTCGCTTTTGAACTTGAACTTTCCAACGATTCGCTCTTGCTCTTTGTATTGCTTTGGAACCTGTGCCAAGGAAGCCCTCAACGCATCGCGCTCCGCTTTCGGGACTTTAATCGCTTCTAAAAACGAATAGTTTATTCCGCTTTTCCCAAAGAAAATGCGTGTGGAACCGAAGTCGACACCGTAAAGTATTTTCCCGGTTTCATTTGTTGCAAATTCATCAAACTGCCCTTTGTTTTCGATAAAAACACGTGCTTTTTGATAGGATACAGTCCAATTATTTCCGTTCTTCTCTTGAGCGAAAAGCGAAAAAAATCCGAATAGGCCAAGGCATAGAAGTAGTCGTTTTTTCATTGCGGAATTCAGCATTTGGTTTAAACAAATATAAGCTTTTCAAAACGTAAATAAAACGAACTTGAATTCCATGCACATTGCATAAAATAGGTTCCTCCTTTCCGTTCCATTTCCACCTTGCTCCTTTGCTCCATTTATCGTAAATTCGCAATCTTAAAAGTTCAAGAATGATGCGCTCAAAATATCCGGAATACAACGGATTAAATTTGCCCAACGTGGCTCAATCGGTTTTAGAAAAATGGCAAAATGATTCCATTTTCGAAAAATCTATTTCCACAAGAGAGGGGAATGATTCCTATGTGTTCTTTGAAGGACCTCCTTCGGCGAATGGATTGCCGGGCATTCACCACGTGATGGGACGAGCGATTAAAGATATTTTCTGTCGCTATCAAACCTTGAAAGGAAAACAAGTCAAACGTAAAGCTGGTTGGGATACCCACGGTTTACCGGTTGAACTTGGCGTGGAAAAAGAACTTGGAATTACCAAAGAAGACATCGGAACGAAAATCAGTATCGATGAGTATAACGATGCCTGTCGAAAAGCAGTCATGCGTTACACCGATATCTGGAATGACCTCACCGTGAAAATGGGGTATTGGGTGGACATGGAAAATCCATACATCACCTACGAACCAAAATACATGGAATCCGTTTGGTGGTTGTTGTCTCAATTGTACCAGAAAAATTTGATTTACAAAGGATACACCATCCAACCTTACTCACCAAAAGCGGGAACCGGACTTTCTTCACACGAATTGAATCAACCTGGTTGCTACAAGGATGTGAAAGACACGACAGTAGTCGCCATGTTCAAAGCGAACAATCCTGCAACGCTTGCGGCTACTTTTCAAGTAAGTGATGAGCTAAGTGCACACACGAAGGACATTCATTTTCTAGCTTGGACAACCACTCCTTGGACGCTGCCTTCAAACACAGCACTGACTGTTGGACCAAACATTGAATACGCAATGGTTGCAACATACAACCAATATACATACGAACCGATTACCGTTATTCTCGCAAAGAATTTAATTGGATATCAGTTCAGTAAAGGATTTGAACCGAAAGAGGCTATCGCAGATTTATCAAGCTACGAAGCCGGAGCAAAAGTGATTCCTTTCGTTGTTTTAGGAAGCTGTCATGGAAAGGATTTGCTGGGAAATACCTACGAGCAATTATTGCCTTATGCCTTACCAGCGGAACATCCTGAAAAAGCATTTGTGGTGATTCCAGGTGATTTCGTGACGACAGAAGACGGAACAGGAATCGTTCATACTGCGCCAACCTTTGGTGCGGATGATGCGAAAGTTGCAGCGGATGCTGGAGTTCCTGCGATGCTGGTTCACGATGACCGTGGAAACTTAGTACCATTAGTCGATTTACAAGGTCGTTTTCGTCCAGAGTTGGGTGAATTCGCCGGAATGTATGTGAAGAATGAATACTACAACGAAGGAGAAGAGCCAGAACGTTCAGTAGATGTGCAAATTGCCATCAAACTAAAAGAAGAAAACAAGGCTTTTAAAGTCGAAAAATACGAGCATAACTATCCACATTGTTGGAGAACAGACAAACCTGTTTTGTATTATCCATTGGATTCTTGGTTCATCCGTGTGACGGACAAAAAAGACCGCATGGTGGAGTTGAACAATACCATCCAATGGAAACCGGAATCTACCGGAACTGGTCGCTTCGGAAAATGGCTAGAGAATGCAAACGATTGGAATTTGTCGCGCTCAAGGTATTGGGGAATTCCTATCCCAATTTGGTCAACAGAAGAAGGAGATGAGCGTATTTGCATCGAATCGGTGGAGCAATTGAAAGCAGAATGTGAAAAGTCTATTGCGGCTGGATTCATGCAGTCAAATCCTTATGCTGAGTTTGAAACGGGAAATATGTCCGCAGAAAATTATGCGCAAATCGATTTACACAAACACAAAGTGGATGCGGTCATTTTAGTTTCTCCATCGGGAAAAGCAATGAAACGAGAAGCGGATCTCATCGACGTGTGGTTCGACTCCGGTTCGATGCCGTATGCACAATGGCATTATCCGTTTGAAAACAAAGAACTCATCGAAAATCGAACTGGATATCCAGCCGATTTCATTGCGGAGGGAGTGGATCAAACACGCGGTTGGTTCTATACCTTGCATGCGATTTCTACCATGGTATTTGATTCAGTTGCGTACAAAAATGTGGTTTCCAATGGATTAGTACTGGACAAAAACGGACAGAAAATGTCTAAACGTTTAGGAAATGGCATTGACCCATTCAGCACCTTGGAGAAATATGGTCCGGATGCGACTCGCTGGTACATGATTACCAATGCACAACCGTGGGACAACTTGAAATTCGACCTTGAAGGAATTACCGAAGTTCAACGTAAATTCTTTGGAACACTTTACAACACCTATTCTTTCTTTGCATTGTATGCGAATTTGGATGAATTTGATTACTCCGCTGCTGATATCGCTTTGGAAGATCGTCCAGAAATTGATCGATGGGTGCTTTCAAAACTACATTCCTTAATCGCGGATGTGGACGCAGCGTACAACGAATACGAGCCAACAAAAGCTGGTCGCGCCATTCAGGACTTTGTGACCGAACAATTGTCCAATTGGTACGTTCGCTTGTGTCGTCGCCGTTTTTGGAAAAATGACGATCCGAGTGATAAATTGGCAGCGTATCAAACTTTGTACACGTGTTTGGAAACGGTTTCCATCCTTGCGTCACCAATTGCTCCCTTCTTTATGGATCAGTTGTTCCAAGATTTGAATGCGGTTTCTGGAAAACATCAGGAGGAATCAGTGCATTTAGCGCTGTTCCCGAAAGTGAATCAGCACTTCATCGACAAGTCTTTAGAAAGTCAAATGGAATTGGCACAAAAGTCTTGCTCACTCGTACTTGGCTTACGTAAAAAACACATGTTACGTGTTCGTCAGCCACTGCAAAAAATCATGATTCCTGTATTGAATCAGGAAGTAGCGGAACATTTAATGCATGTCAAAGACCTTATTCTTTCCGAAGTGAATGTGAAAGAACTAGAATTATTGACGGATGGAGCAGGAATGCTTGTGAAAAGCATCAAACCAAATTTCAAAACCATCGGACCAAAATATGGTAAGCAAATGAAGTCTATTGCTGGAATTGTGTCAAACTTTACGCAAGAAGACATTGCTTCAGTAGAACAAAATGCCGGCTGGACAGGCGAAATTGATGGAACGACCATTGAATTAGAAATGGCAGATTTTGAAATCAATGCGCAGGACATTCCAGGTTGGTTAGTGGCAAGCGAAGGTGGAATCACCGTTGCATTAGACATTACCTTAAGCCCTGAATTAAAAGCAGAAGGCCTTGCACGTGAAGTGGTGAACCGTATTCAAAATATGCGAAAAGATTCAGGATTTGAAGTAACGGATCGCATTGTCGTTCAAATTCAAACAACGGATGTGATCACCGATGCAATCAAACAATTTGAACAGTATATTTGTACGGAAGTCCTAGCGAATAGCATACAATTTACTACGCTAGCGGAAGGACAACAAGAAGCAATTGAAGCGGAAGGAGATACCGTTTTTAACATAACTAAATCAAACTAAGCCATGAATAATTGGATTTTTGACGGAAAAGATGTCGCAACGGCAGGCGGAGCAGCAATTACTTGGCATGATCATCGCTTTTTTGACATCACCCATAATGGTGTGGTTTTTCATGGAGAAATAATGAAGGATGATTCGGAAAATCGTGCATTAATGGTTAAGATTAATCACCGCGTGTTTCAGGTGAAACGCAAAGGAGAATTGGATGAAATCATCGCTTCTTTGGGCTTCGATAAGCCAAAAATCCGCAAGTTGAAAGAGTTAGCGGCACCGATGCCTGGACGCGTTACAAGCATTCACATTGAATTGGGTCAAGCGATTCAACCGGGAGATCCAATCTTGTCTTTGGAGGCCATGAAGATGGAAAACGTGCTGAAAGCAGAAGGAATCGGCGTTGTGAGTGCCATCAATATTCAACAAGGAGATGTGGTGGAAAAAGGATCCGTTTTGGTTTCCTTCGAATAAGCTATTTAATCCAAATTTCAATCGATTTGTTTTCTTTCAAATCAATTTTGGCTTCTTCAAAACTTGGAGCAGAGAACATTCCTCGTGCATTTCTGGAAAATCCATAAGCTTCTGTTGGCGCACCAAACATGTTCTTATCCATGATGCCATTTTCATTTTCATCGTGAAAAATAGCGACGGCATATTGCCCATCATCTAGGTTCTCAAAGGTATATTTTGTGCTCGGTTTCTTCGTGTCAATAAAGACTCCTTTGAATTGTTTTCCCTTGACGGGAAAGGAATCGATCTTACGAAATAATCCGAAAGAAATTTTCCCTTTTGCATTCTGAATATTCGTAACAGTAACGGTTAAATTACTTTTGGAATCCATCTTCCATTGAAAGGAAGTGAACAAAAAGAAAAGAAGAATGGGGATGAGTTTCATTGTTCGCTTAACAAGGATAAGGAAAATTTGTTCGTTTCGATGATGAAATGCTATTTTCCTCAGAATCATGGCTAACTTTGTTGGCATGAGTAAACATGTTTTAGTTACGGGTGGCGCAGGCTATATTGGCTCACACACGGTTGTCGCTTTGGTGGAAAAAGGATATACACCGATTATCGTGGATGATTTTCGCAATGCTACCGAGGTAGCCTTAAATGGTTTAACGGAAATTTTGGGTTTTCAACCAACGATTCATCGCGTAGATGTTTGTCAAATTGATGAAATGCGAGAAATATTCAATGAATATTCCTTTCATGGCATCATTCACTTTGCCGCATACAAGGCCGTTGGAGAATCCGTCGAAAAACCATTACAGTACTATCAAAACAACCTTGTTGGACTTTTAAACATGCTTTCCTTGATGGAAGAATTCAAGGTGCTCAATTTCGTTTTTTCTTCTTCTTGTACCGTTTATGGAGAGCCAAAAGAAACTAAAGAAGTTCACGAAGAAACACCGAAAAGTTTACCGGAATCTCCATACGGTTATACCAAATGGATTGGTGAACAAATCATCCTAGACTTTTTTAAATCAGCTCCAGATTTTCACCTGATGAATCTTCGCTACTTTAATCCAGTTGGGGCACATCCAAGTGCGAAGATCGGTGAATTCCCGCTGGGGAAACCAAATAATTTATTGCCATTTGTAACACAAACAGCTATCGGAAAACAAGCGTGTTTGACGGTTTTTGGCGATGACTATCCAACGCGTGATGGTTCATGTGTAAGAGATTATATTCACGTGATGGATTTAGCCGAAGCGCATGTCCAAGCGATACAATTTTTAGAAAAACAAGAGAAAGGCTGTTTGGAAGCAGTGAACATCGGTACCGGAACCGGAACAACCGTTTTGGAGGTCATTCATGTCTTTGAGAAAGTGAGTAATCAACAGTTAAATTACCAGATTGGTCCACGAAGAGCAGGGGACGTGATTGAAATATACGCCAACGCAACAAAATCCCAAGAGCTTCTCCAGTGGAAGGCAAAACGCAGCATTGAAGATGCTGTTCGAGATGCATGGAATTGGGAATTGGCCTTAAATGAAATAAAGTAGCATGTCCTTTTTAATCGATACACACGCACATTTGTACGCAGAAGAATTTGATGAAGATCGAATGGAAATGCTACAAAGGGCAAAAAACGCAGGAGTTCAAGTCATGCTATTGCCAAATATCGACAGTAGTTCGATTGAACCTATGGAAAAATTGGCCGCGCTAGATGCTTCCTGTATTCAAATGATGGGCTTACATCCCACATATGTGAAAGAAAACTGGAGGGAAGAATTAAAGATTATCGAAGATAAATTATTCGCTCATCCTGGTCAATATTGTGCGGTAGGAGAAATCGGCATGGACCTTTACTGGGATAAAACGTTCATCGAAGAACAAAAGGAAGTTTTTCGCACACAAATTCGTTGGGCAAAAGAACTGAACTTGCCCATTGCCATTCATGTCCGCAAAGCATTTGACGAATTGTTCGAAATCATGGACAAAGAGTGGATACCAGAGCTAAAAGGTGTCTTTCATTGTTACACTGGAAGTGTGGAACAAGTCAAAAAAATACTGAAATACGAGCAATTCTATTTTGGAATTGGTGGTGTATTAACTTACAAAAATGCTGGATTGCAAGAGGTTCTTCCGCACATTCCCTTGAATCGCCTTGTCCTTGAAACGGACGCACCTTACTTAAGTCCCGTCCCTTACCGTGGAAAACGCAACGAATCGAGCTATGTTGCTGAAGTTGCTGGAAAAATGGTAGATATTTTAGGGCGTTCCATGGATGAAGTGAAAGAAATCACTAGTCAGAATGCCATTGAATTGTTTCAATTGCAAAAATTCATACATTTAAGCCATGACTAAAATTCTTCTCATTTATACAGGCGGAACGATTGGGATGATTAAAAATCCCCTAACTGGTGAGTTGGAAAGTTTCAATTTTAAACACATCCACGACCACGTGCCTGAATTAAGTCGCTTAAATGTGGACATTGAAAGCATTAGTTTTGAAGAGCCCATCGATTCTTCTGAAATGAATTTGAATCATTGGACCATGATGGCTGAATTGATTGAAGAAAACGATGCGCTTTACGATGGATTTGTGATTTTACATGGATCGGATACCATGGCATTTTCTGCTTCAGCATTGAGTTTTATGCTACAAGGCTTAAGGAAACCAGTAGTTTTCACAGGATCTCAATTACCCATCGGTACAATCCGAACAGATGGAAAAGAAAACCTAATCACTGCCATTGAAATAGCCGGAATGAAGGATGAAAATGGAGCGGCAATTCTTCAGGAAGTGGCAGTATACTTTGAATATTCCTTATACCGAGGAAATCGAAGTGCTAAAATATCGGCCAATCAATTTGAAGCTTTTCAGTCTCCAAATTATCCAGAATTAGCCAAAGCAGGTGTGCAAATAGAATGGCAAAAGGACCGTCTTTTCAGAACCGATTTAGCTGAATTTATCGTGTTTACCTCTTTGAAAAATAATGTCGCATTGATTCGTTTGTTCCCAGGAATGAATTTCGAATTCTACCGGGCGATATTCTCTGATCAACACGTTCAAGCGATTGTATTGGAAACCTACGGTTCTGGTAACGCGCCCTCCGATGTTCTTTTTCAAGAATTAGTAACATCGTTTATCGAACGAGGAGGAATTGTACTGAACATTACCCAATGCGGATCTGGTGCCGTGCAACAAGGGGCGTATCAGACCAGTTCCTTTTTTGAACGAATTGGGGTGATCAGTGGACGAAACTTGACCAGTGAAGCGGCGCTCACAAAAATCATGTACTTGCTCGGCAAAGGACATGCAGACATTCGAGAAAAATTGCAGGAATCGTTGGTTGGTGAAATGGATTAAAGTTTTTTCACCTCAATTATTTCTCCTTCTTCTACTTTTATGATTCTTCCCGGGAATTTCTCCACCATGTTCATATCGTGTGTTGCCATGAGGATGGCTGTTTTTTCTTCCTTCGCTACCGCAATGAGCAATTGCATAATTTCTTCGGATGTTTCAGGGTCTAAATTACCCGTTGGCTCATCGGCAAGAATTAAGGAAGGTTGATTTAGCAAGGCTCTTGCAATGGAAACACGTTGCTGCTCTCCACCAGATAATGTATGCGGAAAACTATTTGCTTTTTGCTCAATCCCCACCAACTGTAAACAACTAAGTGCTCTTTTGCGAATGAGTTCTTTGTCCTTCCACCCGGTTGCACCCAAAACAAAGGCTAAATTGTCAATGACTGTTCGGTCCGAAAGCAACTGAAAATCTTGAAATACAATCCCGATTTTTCTTCTAAGAAAAGGGATCTCTTTTTTGGTAATGCGTTTTAAATTGTATTCGGAAACATGTCCCTCTCCTTCTACCAATGGCAGTTCTCCATATAGGGTTTTGAGTAAACTACTTTTCCCGCTTCCCGTTTTTCCAATCAAATAAGCGAATTCAGTTTCTTCCAAATCGAACCATACGTTCTTCAGTATCAGCTTTTCTTGCTGATAGATTTGGGCATTTGCGAGGGTTATTACTTTTGACACGGTCTTTACTTTGAAACAAAAGTGCTCATTATCTTGTAACCATTTAATTCATCCCTCGATAATATCTTAACACTTTCAGGTTTAAAACTTTTGAAAGCTCCCCCACAGAAACAGCGCGCCAATTGTAATTTTACATACTATGAATCGTAACTTACGCCATCTCGTCTTTGCAATCTTGCTGCCCTTACATTTTTGGGCACAAGAATCGGCTAAATATGCCGCTGAAAATGCTTCCTACTTCAGAGCTGAAGAATTGTATGAAAAAGCCCAGTTTAACTCGGCAAAACAAGAATTCCGAACGTTTATCAATGGGAGTAAAGAATCCAAAAGAAATCCAAACGACCCCTTTATCGTCAAAGCATATTATTACGAAGGGATTTCTGCGTTGGAATTGTTTAACAATGATGCGATTCCTTTATTGGACGCCTTTAATAAAGCATATCCAGACAACATCTATAAAAATAAAATCGCCTTGAAAATTGGAAATTTCCATTTTCAAAACGAAGATTTTGAATCCGCTCAATTGGCCTATTCGAAGGTTCCTGTGCGTGAAGTTGAGTCGGATGAAAAAGAAGAGGTCCTCTTCAAAATGGGGTATTCAGCTTTTCAAAATGGGGATTTCGAAACTTCTTATGACGCATTTCGCGATGTCAAAGATGGCACCACGCAATATGCGAAACCAAGTTTGTACTTTTATTCTCATATCAGTTATACAAAAAATGCATTGCAAGTTGCACTGGAAGGATTCCAAAAATTACGCACGGATTCAACCTTCTGTGGCGTAGTTCCTTATTACATTGCCCAGATTTTGCATAAACAAGGAAAGTACCAAGAGGT
This sequence comes from uncultured Flavobacteriales bacterium, assembly GCA_903860985.1. Classification (GTDB taxonomy): domain Bacteria; phylum Bacteroidota; class Bacteroidia; order Flavobacteriales_D; family Crocinitomicaceae; genus UBA952. The sequence goes on along the minus strand of CAIOSO010000124.1, from coordinate 13,014 downwards.
CATTGATTTAGCGCCAACTGTTTTAAGTTGTTCTGTGGTAAACAACGAAGCGGACATCCAGCACATCATCGGAGATGCCTATTACCAACTGGCACAATATCCAGAAGCCATCACTTATTTAGAAAAATACCATGCGAAATCGAAAGGTACCCGCGACGACTTTTATGAACTCGGATTTTCTTATTACAAGACAAATCAATTCGAGAAAGCAATTAAGAACTTTGATAAAGTCACACGTGTAGACGACAGCCTCGGACATATTGCCATGTACCAAATAGGCGATGCCTATTTGAAAGCGGATAAATTATTGCCGGCTAGAAGTGCTTTTGAACGTGCTTCCGATATGACAAGTCTTCCGAATATTCAAGAAGATGCCTTATATCAATTCGCAGTGATTTCCTTTAAGGTGGACATTAATCCATACGATGAGTCTGTTCGCGCCTTTGAAAATTATTTAGCGCGCTATCCAAATACCAAGCGAAAATCAGACGTTTTCCAATACTTGGTGAATGTATATACAACAACCAGTAATTATGCGAAGGCTATAGAAAGCTTAGATAAATTACCTTCCATGGATGCCAAATTGAAACGAGTTTATCAAACAGTAGCATTCAATTACGGAGTAGAATTGTTCCAGAAAAATGAATTTAACGACGCAATGAGTGCGTTTAAATTGGTGGAAAAATACCCTATGGATCCTCAAATGGTTGCATTAGCACGTTATTGGGTGGCAGATATCTATTTCCGCAAAAAAGAACTGAAAGAAGCGATTTCCATGTACCGCGAATTTATTTCTTCACCGGCATCAAACTCATTGCCGGAAAAAATTGATGCATACTATAATATCGGCTATGCATACATGAGTCAAGAAGCCTACGATCAATGTATCGAATCATTTAGAACCTATTTACAGTTTGCGCCAAAAGACAAAAACAAGGTGCTTGATGCGACTTTCCGAGTGGCTGATTCCTATTATTTGACACGTCAAAATTTATTGGCCGTTGAATTCTACAAAAATGCGTTGGCATTAAATTCAGGATTGAACGATAAAGCAATGTATTACTTGGCAAAAGCGTATGGTTATAACGGACAACCAACAGATAAAATCAACACCTTAAATGACCTATTAAGTAATTTTAAGAAATCAAAATACCGAATGAATGCCTCATATGAATTAGGAAGAACGTATATGTCCGAAAGGGATTTTGATGACGCATTAAATGCCTACGAAAATTTCCTCAAGGAATACCCGAATTCAACCTATGTTTTGGATGTCCGCCTGGATATAGCTGACGCGTATTATAAGAAATGGGATTACGTAAAAGCAGAATCAGCATACAAAAGTATTTTAGCAGAATTTGAACAACAGCGCGAAGTGTGTGAAAAAGTGGTGAAGGCCTTAATTGATGTCTACAATGCGCAAAAAAACCCAGAATTGGCGTCAACCATTGCCGATCAATATCCTTGTGCAAACATCTCGAAAGAAGAGAAAGAAAACATGTTCTATTCTCCAGCATGGAATAGCTATTTGGATAGCAACTATGCCGAGGCCGCTCCAAATTTTGAAATCTACTTAAGCAAATTTCCAAATGGTCGCTTTGCCAATGAAACCTATTTTTACTTAGGAAATAGTTACCTCAAAATCAAAGATTCCGTGAATGCCATGAATTATTTCGAGAAATTCTTGGAGACACCAACTACCGCCTATTCAGAATTCGCTGCGGCGAAATTGGCGAGTTATTTTTATGGTAAAAAAGAGTACGGAAAAGCAAACGGTTACTATAAAAAATTAGACGAGTTAGCGTCTAAGCCTTCCGCCACTTTTCAAGCAAAACTTGGACAAATGCGCTGTGCGTACCTCATCGAAGATTTTGCAAACTCCATTGTCAATGCCAAGTTTGTCCTCGAAAACGCCGCGATAACACCTCAAATCAAAGTGGAGGCAGAATACGCAATCGGAATTTCGAATTACAACTTGAAATCGTTTGACAATGCAAAACCTTCATTGGAATGGTTAGTGAAAAACACCACCACCGCAATGGGTTCAGAGGCCAAGTATTTGTTAGCGGACATCTACTTTAAAAACAAAGAATTGGCGCTCGCTGAAACAGAAATTAAAGCCCTCGTGAAAATGAAACCGAGTTATAATTTCTGGGTAGCGAAAGGTTTAATGCTTCAAACAAGGATTCACATGTTAAATGATGATCTTTTCCAAGCTGAACAAACGTTGAAGTCAGTGATTGATTTTTATCCTGACTCCAATGATGGAATTCAATCGGAGGCGAATGATCTTTGGGACGAATTAATGCAACTCAAAAACCCACCTGCAACGGAAGAAAAGGAACCAGAAATGAAAATCGAAATCAATGAAAATTAAGAACATGAAATACATACTCACCATCATTGCGCTAGTATTCGTTTCAGGGGTGTGGTCCCAACAAGATGATTTAATTCTTGAGATGCGGGCATATAGAACGGTTGAACCTGCCTTCAGAATTTTAGCTCACCCAAAAATCATCGACACGGTGAAAGCGGCTCAAGTCAAGGCTTATCCACTCCTGTTTTTTCAAGTACCTACGCAAATAACCTTAGACACTATTGATGCTGCAACGGTTGAAACAACGGAAAAATTAAAGCAGCTATATCCGTTTTATGCGAAAGTCGGAGTTGGCTCCACCATTATGCCAATGGGTGAAATCTATTTTAGTTCAACGCGTTCACGTGCCTATGAATACGGAGCAAATATCAAACACTTAAGTTCCTTTGGAGAGATCAAAGACAGGGAAAAAGTAGCATACGCTCCTGCGCAATATGACCGAACGAGTGGAACCGTTTATGGGAAAATCAACGAACGGAATTACAACCTTGCTGGGGCATTTAACTATCAAAATAATGGCTTTCATTATTACGGAGTCCAAAACGATAGCCTCTCGAAAGATTCCATTGCACAACGATTCCAGTTGTATAATGGGAGCGCTGAATATAATGCCAATAGAGGTGATAGTGCACGCTTAAATGCCAACGTTAAAATGGATTACAGCAATTTTCAGTCTAGGAAATTATCGGATTCATTGACGGATTGGAGAGCGCGTGAAAACCACGTTAATTTGAAATCTCGCCTTTGGTACAATAATCGAAATGAACGTTTCTACGGGGACATAGGCCTGCGCTACAATGGCTATACGTATGGGATTTTAGATTCTGTCATGTCTGCAGGCGATACGGGAATCTCAAATCAAAATACCATCATCGATTTTAAACCAGGCGTATGGACACAAATGCTCGATAATCGATTGAAAATCGAAATTGGAGTAGGGATTACAGCTGATTTGCATGCAGATAAAAACATGGTCTATTTGTATCCACATGCGGAGTTTAAATATGCGATGTTCAAGGATATTTTTATTCCTTATGTTGGGATAAAAGGTGGACTGAAACAAAACACGATTCAAAGTCTGAGTGCTCAAAATCCATTTGTGCGCGTTAACCAACGCCTAGTGAATGAACACAATCCATTTGATATTTATGGCGGATTCAAAGGAACATTAAGTAAACGAATGAGCTTTAACATTGGGGCTAGCTTTGCTCACATAGAAAACAAAGCGTTGTTTACAACGGACACCTTGGGAGTATACCGAAATCAATTTAACGTGATTTATGATACCTTGAACTTAACGACCATCGAAGGATCATTGAGCTACCAAATGAGCGAAAAATTGAAAATTGATGGAAACGCACGTTTCTATTCCTACGAAATGTATAACCAAGCACGCGCATGGAACCTTCCTCAATTTCAGTGTTTAATCAGAGGATCTTATAACTTATACGATAAATTCTTAATCAATTTGGATGGCACATTAGAAACGGGTCGCAATGCCCTAGTTTATGCTGCCGGAGAAGGAGTCAAAAAAGAGAATGGACAATATTTCGTTTCCTTAGGTACCATTGTCGACATTAACTTGGGTGTTGAATACCGATATAGCCCAAGAGTTTCTGCTTTCTTGCAGTTAAATAATGTGGCAGCACAACGCTATAATCGTTGGTACAATTATCCTGTTCAACCATTCCAAGTGATGGGTGGTGTAACAGCTCGGTTCTAAAAAATGGAAACTGAAGCAATTGTCCTGTGTCAAATCGGACCTTCCTCCAAAGCATTTGAACGAAGAATCGTCGTACTTCCAAACTTAGGAGCTGATGAGGTTCTCATTGAGAGCGAAGCATTTGGTTTAAATTATGCCGATGTTATGGCGCGTCATGGTTTGTACAAAGAAGCCCCGCCATTACCTTGCGTTTTAGGCTATGAGCTAGTCGGAATTGTCAAACAAGTTGGGTCGAACTGTCCATCCGAATGGATGGGAAAACGGGTATTAGCATTTTCTAGATTTGGTGGCTACGCGAAACTTGTTCAAACCAAAGTGAATGCAATTGTAGCCATCGATGATTTACCTGCCGAAATGGCGATGTCCCTGTCAACACAAGGCGTCACCGCTTACTATATGTCCGAAGTTGTTTCCCCAATTCGAAAAAATGAACAGGTATTAATTCACGCGGCAGCCGGAGGAGTAGGGTCTCTATTGATTCAATTGGCAAAACGAAAAGGTGCAACCGTATATGCAAAAATAGGATCTGAAGATAAGCGCGAATTAGCACAAAAATTAGGGGCCGATTTCGTGATTAATTACAAAACGACGCAATACGAGGTGGAATTAAAAAAGCTTCTGGGAAATCAACAGTTGAGCGCTAGCTTCAACCCAGTTGCTGGTGACACCATTAAAAAGGACATGAAGTTGTTAGGTCCAAATGGAAGACTTTATTTGTTTGGAGGATCGCAAATGATCGGAGGAAAATTCGGTCTTTTTTCGAAACTAAAGTTTCTTTGGGACATGGGATTTGTTTTGCCAATCGGACTTATGATGCAATCCAAAAGTATGGTAGGTGTAAATATGTTGAAAATTGCAGACAGCTATCCGGAAGTCATCTCCACTTGTCTTCAAGAAATGCTTGAGTTATATCGCAAGAATGAAATCACCACATATGTTGGTGGAATTTTTACAGACAATCAAATCACGGAAGCACACGATTTATTGGAAAGTGGTAAATCGATGGGGAAAATCACCGTTCGTTGGAACTAAGCTTTTTTCGAAAAGAAGCTTATTAAAAAACCAATGAGTTGATTTCTAAACAAAAACATCAATAATAAATAGGGGATAATCATCAAATAGAGAATCCCTCCATTGATGTTAGATCCGAAAGAATTTTCATCCAATCCAGCATTTTGCTCTGCCAACATCTTACATTGTGAACACCCCTGCGCAAACAGGTCCTGAGAAAAGGAAATTAAGGCAATTAATAGTACAAGTAGTTTAACCTTCATATCTAAATTATTCGTTCACAAAGGTAGGCAAGATTAATTCCAATTCAAAATACTTACTTTTGTTCATGCGTTTATTATTTGTACTTATTTCAGCGATACTTTCATCCCTACTTTTGAGTTGTGGTGATACAGCAAAAAAAATCGACACGTCAAAACTCAGCCTTGACAGTTTAATCATACTTTATCCAGATAGTGTGCCGCTTCTCGTGAAGAAAGGAAACGAATTGATCGAAAAAGTACAATATCAAAAAGCACTTGAAATCGCGGCAAAAGCATATCGATTAGACAGTCTCTCTTTCGAAACACGCGTGTTGTATGCGGAAGCGCTCATCAATAAACCTTCACGCTCTGCGGATGACATGTTACGCGGACATTTGATGTATAAATCGCTCGTGAAGGCTAATCCTAAAAGCGAAAAAGCACTTGTCGGATTAGCGAATACGTACACAATGTTGGAAGACATGGATAATTCCTTTATCTACATCAATAAAGCCTTGCGCATTAATCCAAGGTACCGTGATGCTTATATTTTAAAAGGAACCAATTACCGCTTAAAACAAGATTTGAAATTAGCCATCTCCTCTTATGAAACGGCTGTGCAAATCGACCCGAAATGCACCATGGCGTATTTGTCCTTAGCCGTACTATATGAACTGAACGGGGACGCAAAACTAGGGATGGAAAAATACACAACTGCTTATCAGTTAGACCCGAAAAACACCGAAGTCATTTATGCACTTGCCTTTGCAAAAGAAAATTTAGGTCAAACAGATCAAGCATTGGGTTTATACCGAAAAATGGCGCGAATTGACTCTTCCTATGCTGATGCGTATTTTCACATAGCGCGAATTTATCAATTCGATAAACCTCAGTTAGACTCCGCCATTTTTTATTATAAAAAAGCGATTAAAGCGAATCAGGAACACATTCCATCTTACCATAATTTAGGAATGGTCTACGAGGAAAAGAACGACATCACCAATGCATTATTCACGTATGCAAAGGTGTTAAAAATGGATCCTGACTACGCATTAACGAAAGAACGTGTTGCCGTCTTGAAGAACAAGCGATGAATCGACAAGAGAAAATAGCTTCTTTACTTGGGGACATTCTCATCCCAATTTTAGGGTTTTTTATGTGGGATTGGAGCATCTACTTTATTTGTCTTTTCTTTTTATTGGATCAATTGGCACGTGAAGTATCACACTTGTATCGAATGCGTTATGTCAAAAAACAACAGCAAATCAGTCAACGCTCTTATTTGCTAAACGCGCTCATTTTTATTGCCTTCGTTTTCATGGTTCATTGGTATAATTTCATGTTACATCCATCCATAAATTTTGCACATGAAATGAATGCTTTTTTCTGGTATAAAGATTCCGGTTTTGCACAAGGATTCTTCTTATTTCCATTGGTGATTATCGGTGAACGAATGCGTTTTAAGATGAACATGAAACAATTTTCAAACGATATGCACCTCAAATCCTGGCAAAATCACTCTGTTCAAATCTTTGCTTACTTTATGCTGTTTCTTTTGTTGAGTATAGGATTAACAGTGTCGGAAATGTCAAAAACAGCGAGCTTTTTATGCCTCATTTTGGGCTTTGCTTGCATCACCCTTTTCGCAGATAAATTCAGCGCTTTTTTCCCGCGGTAATTTCCCTTAAATTTGTGTACTTAGTAGTGCATATGGACAGAAATTTACTTTTAGCTCAAAAACGAGAAGAGCTACACTTAGCGGGCGGAAAAGAACGCATCGAAAAACAGCATCAACAAGGAAAGTTAACAGCAAGAGAACGTGTTACACTTTTGTTAGATGAAAATTCTTTCAATGAAATTGGTGCTTTCGTAGAACACCGTTCAACGAATTTCGGTTTGGAAAAACAAAAATATCCGGGTGATGGTGTCATCACTGGATTTGGCAACATTCACGGAAGATTAGTCTATGTATACTCTCAGGATTTCACTGTTTTAGGCGGATCCCTCTCGGAAACGCAGGCAGCAAAAATTTGTCGTGTAATGGACCTTGCCATGAAAAATGGAGCTCCAATCATTGGAATGAATGATTCTGGTGGTGCAAGAATTCAAGAAGGAGTGGTTTCCTTAAGTGGATATGCGGATATTTTCTTTCGCAATACTCGAGCATCAGGTGTCATCCCTCAACTTTCCCTAATCATGGGTCCATGTGCTGGCGGTGCGGTGTACTCACCTGCTCTAACAGATTTCATCTTTATGGTGGAAGAAACATCTTACATGTTCGTAACAGGACCTAACGTGGTAAAAACGGTTACGCATGAAGAAGTGACTTCGGAAGATTTAGGTGGTGCAAAAACGCACGCGGAAAAATCCGGAGTAAATCACTTCACTGCGGTGAATGATATGGAGTGTATCAAGAAAGCGCGCGATTTAATCACGTATTTACCTCAAAACTCCTATGAATTGGCTCCAGAACCAAGTGTTTTTGAGTTCTCTTCGTCTAAGTTGAATCAAATTGAAAAAATCATCCCTGAAAACACGAATACGCCTTATGATATCAAAAAGGTCATCGAGTGTATTATTGATGACGCAAGTTTCAGAGAAGTTCAAGAGGACTTCGCAAAGAACATTGTCGTTGGATTCGCCCGTTTAGAAGGAAAAACCATCGGGATTATTGCCAATCAACCAGCTGCAATGGCAGGGGTTTTAGATATTGATGCATCGCGTAAAGGAGCGCGTTTTGTTCGCTTTTGTGATTCTTTCAACATTCCTTTACTTGTGATTGAGGATGTACCTGGATTCTTGCCCGGAACGGATCAGGAATGGCGGGGAATCATTACACATGGAGCAAAATTATTATATGCCTTTGCCGAAGCGACAGTTCCAAAAATAACAATTATTACACGAAAAGCATATGGTGGAGCTTATTGCGTGATGAACTCAAAAAGTTTAGGTGCTGATTTAAGTTTTGCTTGGCCCACTGCTGAAATTGCAGTGATGGGTGCCAAAGGTGCTGCGGAGATTATCTTCAAACGAGAGATCTCTTCCTCAGAGAATCCACAGGAAAAATGGTTAGAAAAAGAAGCCGAATATGCTGATACTTTTGCCAATCCATATCGCGCTGCAGAAAGGGGAATAATTGATGATGTTATTTTGCCGAAAGAAACACGTCAAAAGTTAATCAATGGTTATAACATGTTAGAAAATAAGTCCGAAACCTTACCGAAAAAAAAACACGGCAACATCCCTCTTTAATGAAGCGCAGGTAAAAGTTGTTAAAGTAATCTAATATAGGGCAACCTTTTGCCTCCAATTTCGTTATAAACAAGCTATAAACTCTCCTAAAAGCTATGAATGAATTGAAAAAATACTCTTTTTTCCGACTTAGATTTTTCTTTTTGGTATTTTCTTTCATAGGAGTGCTTGTGAATCTTAGTGTGCAATCGCAAGTAATAAATCCCTTTACAATCCGTTACCAAACATCTCAAAAGGGTGGGCTTCGTTATATCTCGAATTCTTCTGTAACGTGTAATTCTTCCACTTCATGTACAACTGCGAAGGCAGAATTCCCACCGGCAGGAACAGGTCAGAACAATAATTTTACGATGAGCTACATTGACATGGACGGTGATGCAAGCACATTCATGTCTTCATCGGATAGTTTGAATTTAGCTAACTGTAGTGAGATTTTATGGGCAGGACTTTACTGGGGAGCAAAAATTACTACGTCAACAACGAACTATGCGAGTCGCAGCAACGTTAAATTAAAAGTAAATAGTGGTGCATATCAAGATTTGACTGCCGACCAAACCCTTGCATATTCAGGAACAGTATCTTATTTCTGCTTTAAAAATATCACTTCTATTGTTCAATCTGCTGGAATTAAAGCAAGGTTTACATTAGCGAATTTGGTAACCCAGACAAATTCTACTAATTTATGGGGAGGTTGGACCATCGTCGTTGTCTATAAGAATACAGCTCAATCATTTAAAAATTTAACAGTATTTGATGGTTTGGCAAATGTCAGTCAAGGCACGAGTTCAAACACGGTTACTATACCAGTATCTGGTTTCTTGACACCAATTAGCGGCGCCGTTAATTTTGAATTGGGCGTAGTAGCTTATGATGGTGATAGAAATCAAACAGGAGATCAATTGTTGTTCAATGGTGTAGGAACCAATTATGTTCAAGTAACAGATGCTTTGCACAATGCAACGGATATGTTCAATAGTACCATTGCCTACGGCGGGGTTATGACACCTTTTCGAAACCCAAGTAATAACAACAATTTGGGATATGATGCCACGATTTATTTACCTAATAATGCCGCCCAAAATTATCTGGGGAATAATGCTAGTTCAGCAAATATTCGCGTGACGACTTCTTCGGAAACGATTATTACCAGGGTCCTCACTTCAGCAATTGATATTTATGAACCAGACTTACGGGCATCCGTAACAGTAAATGACCTAAATGGAGGAGCAGTAGTTCCAGGTGACGTTTTAGAATATACCGTAACCGGAAAAAACATTGGTTCTGACGTTTCTATCAATACCTTCATAACGGACACGCTGGATATCAGGACAAATTATGTTCCGAACTCAATTACATACTTGAATGGACCTTTTGCAGGTGCCAAAACCGATGGAACTAACGATGATCAAGCTGAATACGATGCAGCTAATCGTGTTGTGAGAATGCGTGTTGGAACTGGAGCAACGGCTGCAATTGGTGGACAAATGGTTAATTCAGTAAATGGTGCTGATAGCTCATCTGTTCGATTTAGAGTGGTTGTGGTAAATGATTGTTTGATTCTCGCGTGTGATAGTACGCTTGAAAATAAGGCGTATATTTTTGGTACAGGTGTATTATCGGGATCTACAGTTAATAACAATGGTGCTTCTGATGTGTACGATGCCTTGGGTTGTGCGACTTCAGCCAATAATTTGGTTACCATAAATACTACAGGCTGTCCAGTGGTTGGAATAACTTCAAATCCACCTCTTTGTGTCGGGGGCACCCTTCAATTAACTTCTTTGTATTCACAATGGGCTAATTATTCATGGTCGGGACCGAATGGATTTACCTCTACCTTACTTAACCCATCAATACCAAATTTAACCTCTAGCAATTCAGGCACTTATGCTTTGAATATAACCTTTACAGGATCACAATGTGCCTTCAGTAATTTAACGGAAACAGTAACTGTAAACCCAACACCATTAGTAAACCTCGTTAATTTAACAAACAGCTCGTGTTTTAATTCCGATAATGGTACTATCTCTGTTTCTGCATCAGGTGGAGCGCCAATTAATTATACTTGGTCAACAGGAAATACGACCAATAACATCACGAATTTAAGTCCGGGCTTGTATACAATCAATATTCAAGATGTCTACCTATGCACGAATACAGCAACTTATGCTATTTCCGAACCAGATACGCTTGTTTCAAATATTGTGATTTCTTCGAATTATCACGGTCAAAATATTTCTTGTTATAATGCAACCGATGGTTCAGCTATCGCTTCAGCTACTGGGGGAACATTGCCCTACACGTATTTATGGTCAAATGGACAAACAAGTGCAACAGCAACTGGACTTTCTGCAGGTACATATACCGTAACTGTCACAGATTCGAAGGGATGTGTCTCCACAAAATCAATCACCCTAACTCAACCAACAGCAGTAACTTTAAGTACCATTTCAATACCCGTCCTTTGTTTTGGAGGTTCAACAGGTTCCATAGGATTATCGGTTTCTGGCGGAACATTCCCTTACTCGTATATTTGGTCCAATGGACAAATCTCACAAAATTTAAATGGACTATCTGCTGGTACTTATTCCGTACAAGTTTCTGATGTTAATGGGTGTTTAACTTCTGTACAGGCAAGTGTAACACAACCTTCAGCACCACTAAATAGTCAAGATACGCACACGGATGTATTGTGTTATGGCGGCTCAACTGGCTCCATTGATTTGACAGTTTCGGGAGGGACTCCAAATTATTCGTATTCTTGGAATACTGGTGCGACGAGTCAAGATTTATCGAACCTTCCTGTAGGGTCCTATGAAGTAGTCATCACGGATAATAACAACTGTACATCACAATACACGGTATCTGTTTCCCAACCAGTTGCACCATTATCTATTTCAGGATTGGTCACCCCAATTGGATGTTTAGGCCAATCTTCTGGAGCAATAAATATTGGTGTTTCGGGTGGAACCTTACCTTATTCTTATTCTTGGTCCAATGGTAGCATCTTGCAAAATATTTCCGCACTTCCTTCAGGAAACTACTCTGTGCTAATTACAGATAATCACAATTGTATACTAACTTCAAGTTACACAATAACGGAACCATTATCTCCTTTGAGTTTGTCAGAAATTCACAATAATATTTATTGCTATGGGGCAGCAACGGGAAATATTAATGTAACTGCCATTGGCGGAACTACGCCTTATTCATTTGCGTGGAGTAATTTTGTCTATACGGAAGACTTAACTTCGATCCCATCAGGAATGTATCAACTTCAAGTAGAAGATGCGAATGGCTGTCAAGACTCACTTTCAGTTACCTTGATAAACGTATCTAATCCAATTTTGATGAGTGAAACACATTCGAATGTACTTTGTTTTGGAGATACTACAGGAACGATTGATTTAACGGTTATTGGTGGTTCAGCACCTTTTACTTACCTATGGAATAATGGTTCGACACTAGAAGATTTATCAAATGTAGGTGGAGGAACATATAGTGTTATTGCGCTTGATGCAAATAACTGTACAGATACTTTAGTAACAACGATTGTACAACCCATCTCTGGCTTGAACTTAACAGAAACACATACAAATGCCTCTTGTATGAGTACAATCAGTGGTGCAATTGATTTAACAGTTACAGGTGGTGTTCCGGCTTACACGTATTCATGGAATAATGGATCAACCAATCAGGATATTACCGGTTTATCAAGTGGAACATATGTGGTTCAAGTGACGGATAATAATGCCTGTGTTGCGGATTTAACCATTTTGGTCATTGACCCATCGAATACGGTTGTGGTAACTTCATTAGTCGATTCAGTAAATTGTTTTGGTGGAGCTGATGGATCCATTAATCTAACTCCTTCTGGTGGAATGCCAGGCTATGTCTTTGATTGGAGCACAGGAGCAATTGCTGAAGATATTACGAATTTATCCCCTGGAAATTATTTTGTAAATGTCGACGATGTCTTAGGTTGTGGATTATTTATGACCTTTATCGTTGAACAACCTACAAGTCCTTTAACGGTGACAGGACAAAATAACAATGTCATTTGTTTCGGACAACAAAATGGAGTTGTTGATTTAACGGTTTCTGGTGGAACTCCAGGATACTCCTATGTTTGGACAAACGGACAAACGACTCAAGATCTTTCTAACTTAACTTCTGGAACTTATTCGGGAACCATTACGGATGCCAATGGGTGTAGCGCAAGTTATGTGGGACAAATTACTGAACCGGGATCATCTTTAACAATTGCACTCACAAGCTCCGCTTCTTTATGTTTCGGAGGAACAAGTGGCGGAGTGAATTTAACGGTAAATGGCGGCGTACCAGGCTATACCTACAGTTGGAGTAATGGCGCAACGACAGAAGATTTAACGAATGTCGGCGCTGGGACT
>CAIOSO010000123.1 GCA_903860985.1 uncultured Flavobacteriales bacterium | reverse complement strand
CGATGAACGACAAACGTACTTTTTGAATTAAAAAACAATCCACCTTCAAACGACAAACGAATTTTTGATCATTTTGAATTAAAACCGTTAACTGTTGCACGGAAAACGATCAACGTTCTTTTTGAATTAAAAAACAAAAAACCTTTAAACGCTGAACAGATTTTAAATCATTTTGAATTAAAACTGTTAACTGTTAAACGAAAAACGATCAACGTATATTCTCTTAATATCTTTTTCATTTATTGTTAACCTCATTTTAATCTTTAAAAAATATTGTCGCCGTAAACTTGCACTATGAAAAAAACCAGTCTTTTTGTTTTCCTCTTCATGACTTTAACGAGCATGTATGCACAAGATGCCTTAGAAGGAATCATCGTAGAGAAATACTATGTATCAACGAAAAAAGACAATGCGAAGAAAAACATGAGTGGCGAATTAGCCGTGGGTAGCACAACTTACCGCATATACGTAGACATGGCACCCGGCTGTCATTTTATCATGGCGTATGGCTCACCTACCCACCCACTAGAAATTAGTTCAACAGAACTCATCTACAACCATGCCGATGTTGGTGCTGAACATCCGATTCGGATTCCAGAGCGTACCTACAAGAGAAATATCGTTGCCTTAGATTCTTGGATAACAATTGGACCTGCAGGGGAGAATTATATGGGCGTAATCAAAGAAGCAGATACATTGAAAGATTTCGGAACCGTTGTTCCTTTCGAAAAAGGTTTTTTATTGTCAAATAAAAAAGAAATGGGCTACACTTTAAAGGAGCGTGATGGTTTTTTACGCACTGAACAAATACCCAATATTACCTTATACAATATAGACACGAATGTGAATGTACTGCGCATGGAAACAAAAGGAAAATCCTTTCGCACGGAAAATGGCGCGTGGGCGTGCATGGGAAAAGGCGCTTGCGGTGTCGATTCCTCAGGCTCCAATACTATCCTCATTGCACAAATCACAACAAAAGGGCAATTGAATTATGAATTAAACTTAATGCTTCGAAATGAAAAAGGAATAGTCCAAACATTTGTGGCTAAAGATCCGATTGAAACAGAAGTCTTACATAAATCTTTGATTTCGAATAAATAAAAATAACCTAAACTAAATCCTATGAAAAAAATAGTACTTTCCATTAGTTTTCTTGCCATATCAGGATACTTTTCCAAATCAAACGCACAAGCAGGGTTGGAAGGAATCGTGGTGGAGAAATTTTATGTTTCAAATGCAGCTGATTCCATTGATGCATATACTAACGGTGCCGTTTATCCATTACATGTTGGTTCAACAACATATAGAGTGTACGCAAATCTATTGCCAGGATACAGTTTGCTAAACCTTTGGGGAAGTGTAGAACACCCCTTGCTTGTAGAAACATCTACGGCATTTTATAATGATCCTAATTATGGGTTTTCTACCTACCAAGGAACATCGGTTAACAACACGAAAAAAAAATACGACCTTAATTGATTCGTATTTTACTATTGGCGGTGTTGCGGATGGATTAATGGGAGTGTTGAAATCGGAGGATACAGACGGTTCCATTGGAAATCTTCAAGGGATTCTCGCGAATACAGACCCTCAAATGGGATTGCCTATTACCGGTGCAAATTCTGCGGATGGTTTGATGCCTGGGTTCGGAAGCACACTTACGATTTTAGGTATTTCGAATGAATTGGATATTTTTGATCAAACCGTTGGATCTTCATTTGTTGTGACCAATTCAGCTTTGAATATTTTTGGGGGTGTTCAAGGAGTTACTCCATCTAATCATGTGTTACTTGGTCAATTTACAACAAATGGTGACTTTGGTTTTAATTTGAACTTGCAATTGTTGACTCCTGTACCAGGTGAAAGTGAGCTTTACGTGGCCAGCACCCCAACGGGAACCGAATTGACTGACCCTACATTAACCTACTATACCAATCCAAATGGTGGTGTAGGAATCGAAGAAACAGTTGCAGAAGTTGCACTTTCCATTGATTACACGGTATACCCGAATCCAACGAGTGAATCTTTTGCCATTCGTCAAACAGGAAACATGACTCAATCTAATTTTGATTACACGGTAACCGATTTAAGTGGAAAAACAGTTGTTTCTGGTCATTCAAACGCGAAAACAACACAGGTGGATGCGACAAACTTACAAACAGGAATTTACTTGGTAACGATGACACAAGATGGCATCGTGAGCACAAGTAAATTGATCAAAAACTAAACAATGCGCGGCCTCTTTCTTCTTTTCTTATTGTTTGTTGGTGTAACAACTAGTTACGCGCAAGGTACCTTTCGTGGCAAAGTAACGGATCCAAACGGGGAATCGGTGATGGAAGTGAAAATTCTCTTGTTGGAGAACAAAGCAGTCATCACCAAAACAGACCTCGATGGAAATTTCACCTTGAATATTCCGGACAATGCCCTGTACCGCGTGCGCTTTACGCATTATGCGCACGATACCCTGATTGAGACCATTCAATTGAAGGACAAAGAAGTATTGGTCAAAAACATCACGATTAATCAACGCAATACAACGAAAAACGAAAAACAAATCACGATTGGTATCAAACAAGTGAAAGCCAACGATTACTATATGGAGAAAATCAAATTGAATTCGGCAACGACGATTGATTACATTTCCTCCGAAACAATGAAGAAAACAGGTGACGCCAATGTAACAGCTGCGGTAGCACGCGTTTCAGGGGTTTCGACTAATGGCGGACTCATTACCGTGCGAGGAATTGGTGACCGTTACGTAAAAACCACCTTAAATGGTTCACGTATTCCTACCTTGGATCCATTGACGAACAACATTAAGTTGGACATCTTTCCTTCCAGTTTGGTCGATAACATCATCATTACAAAGACCGCCAGCCCAGATTTACCGGGTGATTGGGCGGGAGCTTATATTTCGGTAGAAACAAAGGATTATCCGGATAAATTAACAGTGAATGTGGAATCATCTTTTGGCTACAACGCACAAACGACCTTTAAAGATTTCATTACTTCGGACCGCAGTGGAACAGATTGGTTGGGCTTTGACGGAGGTTTGCGTTCACGCGAAGATCGAAATACACCAATTAATCAACCAAACTTATCACCTACCAAATATGACCAAATGGTGGCTTTGGGATTGGGTGATTATTTCAAATCTTTGGGAATCAGTGGTTGGCAAGATGGAAGTGCTGAATCAAGTACCTATGTGCGTTTGGGATTGGTTCAATTGGGATTATTGGGTGCAGGTCAGGTCAATGACAATGCAGCATACCAAACTGCCTTAAATACCTACAACCAGCAATATGCACCACAAGCATTTAATTTAATTAATCCAAATGGAACGAACTACTCGAATGGATTTGCCAATAATTGGAATACCCTCTACCGCAAAGCACCATTGAATTACACACAGAATTTCAGTGTGGGAGATCAGGTGAAGTTATTTGGCAAAACACTTGGATACTTCTTTGGACTTCGCTATGGAAATAGTGTGCGTTTTGATCCAAATGGAATTTCACAACGTATTTTACCAGCCGAATTGAATTACGACTTTGACTATGTTGATAATGCAAAAATCAGCCGTGAAACCAATTCGTGGAGCATGCTTCTGAATTTGGCGTACAAGCTAAACGACTATAACAAAATGTCTTTTCTCATCATGCCTAATTTTACCGGAACCAATGATGTGGCTGATTTTTCGACAAAATGGATAATGACAAGCAACCTTCAAGAAATTCTTGTTAGAAAAAACATTTTTTACGAGCAGCGTCAACAAAAAATTTACCAGTTTGCTAGTCAACACGTATTACCAAAATCGAAAATCAAGTTTGATGTGAATGCTTCTTATACGGGAGGGAAAAGTACAGCCCCGGACTTTAAATTGACACAATACAAAGCGCAGCGTCAAGGAAATGAGTATATCCCTGGGTTCCAATTCTCACCAACAGCAGATGATGGAATTCGACGTTATTACCGTTACCTGGATGAAAACCTGTTCGATTCCCGTTTACAAATGGAAATTCCTTTGGCAAAGGAAGGAGTAAAATTGGTCCGTAAAGTCAAAGCGGGCGGAGCTTATCAAATGACGACTAGAGATTCGAATATAGATGAATTCTTTTTAAGTTCTGGAAATATGTTTATCCCTCAATTACAAAATGATGACATCAATGCCTATTTGAGTGATGACAAATTCACTATGAACAATGGTCAAATAGGCTTTTTCTACGATCAACGTAAATGGGATTGGAACCATACCATTGGAAAAACATCCATTTCTTCTGCTTTTGCCCTAGTAGATTTTGAATTTTCAAAAAATATTCGTTTCAACGGTGGATTAAGAGTAGAAAAAGTGAATTTGTTTTCGGATGTATATCAATATGATTTACTTGGTTATGCGCGGAATGATTCTCGCAGAAGCAATGTAGCAGGATATCCATTAGTGAACCCAGGAATCATCAATCAAGCAAATTTTCTGCCTTCTGGAAGCTTGATTTATAAATTGGCGAGCAAAAAAAACACAGCAAACCTTCGTTTGAATTTCAGTCAAACCGTAGCTCGTCCAAATTTACGTGAGATGAATGATGCGGCAATATACGACAACGAGTTTAGAACCTTGATTTATGGGAACTCGAACCTTAAAATGGTTGAAATTTACAATTACGATTTCCGTTTTGAGAATTTCT
>CAIOSO010000122.1 GCA_903860985.1 uncultured Flavobacteriales bacterium | reverse complement strand
TTTAAGTAATTCACAGTGAGTGATTTCATGTCCGTGCCACATGCGTTCGTCGCGTTTATCACAAACGTATTCATGCCGGAAGCAAGGTTAACCGCTGCGGAGAGTTGTCCATTCGTGAAGGTATAATTTGTCACGGCTGAACCATTCAAACTCAACATCAGTCCTTGTTGGTTTGTGATGTTTTGAATAGCCGCTCCAAAGGTGTAGGCAGCTGAGGCAACCGTGCCGTTTGCATTTGTTGGACTCGAAATAATAACGACGGGTGCGGTACAATTGGTGTAGAAAATCGTGATGGTTTTAATATCCGTTCCACATGCATTTGTCGCTTTCAAAACGATTGTATTCAATCCATTTTGAAGAGTAAGATTCGCGGTTACTGTTCCACTGTTGAAATTGAAGTTCGAAATGCTTGTTCCATTGAGGCTGAGGAGCATTCCTTGAGCGCTTGTCATGTTTTGCACGTTCGCTTGAAAAGCAAAACTTGCCGCATTTACAGAAGTACCGCTGTTGCTTGGATTCGTTATACCAATCGTTGGTGCTGTACACGGTGTAAATTGAATGTTCCAGTTATGTTGATCGGTTCCACAATTGTTGCTCACTGTTAAAACAAAGGAATTCAGACCTGAAACAGGATTCACTGTCGCGCTGAATTGCCCATTCACTAAGCTAAACGGACGTTGAATTCCATTTTGTGTAAAGACGATGTTCTGAGCAGTTGCGTGAGCAACAGTTGCCGTAATGGTTTGTGAAGCATTGGCAACAGAAACGACTGTACTTGCATTGTTTGAGAAGTTTGAAATGGTAGGAGCAATACAATTATCGTAAGTAACGGTAATCGTTTCCACATCCACGCCACAGTTATTGCTGGCATTGAAGATAATGGTATTTAAACCTGGAGCAAGAACGAGTGCTGCTGTTACCGCATCATTTCCATTATTGAACGCAGTAGCAACACCATTTAATTTCAAACTCATATTTTGATACGTTGCTCCTAGTACGTTCGCGCTAAACGGAAAGTTTGCATTTGTTACGGTCGTTCCGGATGGAATCGAGGAATTTAATTGAATGGTTGGTGGAATACATTGAACATAGTTCACCGTAAACGTTTCCGCATCGTTTCCACACGCATTGTTCACGGATAAGGTAATTGTATTGATGCCATTTGTTAAGGTAATGTTTGCATCAATGATTCCGTTCGCAAAAGTGAAAGGAATTTGTTGTCCGTTTTTAACCAACTGGATGTTTTGTGATTGAACAATATTTGTGGCACTAGCTTTAAATTGAAGTGTTCCGTTATTGCTTGTTCCACCGGTGGTCGTTGGTTGAATCAAGGTGATTTGAGGTGCGATGCAGTTGTTGTAATTCACGGTGATTGTTTTGGAATCACTTCCACATGAAGCAGTTGTTGCTGTTACAACAAAGGTATTTACACCTGGAATCAAGGTTGTCACGGCATTGATTTGTCCGGAAATTTGATTGAATGCGATTGGAGAACCATTTTGTGTCACCGTGACTATTTGTCCAGATGGCGCCACGTTTCCAATACTCATTGTGTTCGCCAATAAAGCGTAAATCGCTGTATTGGTTGTTCCTCCTGCGGAAAGGATGCTGACGTTTGGTGTAATTCCCGTACAATTGATGAAGTTAAATTGGATCGTTTCGACATCAGAACCACAGTTATTCGATGCGGTAATGGTGATGCTGTTGGCACCATTAACTGGACTTAATCCTAATTCTACGGCACCTGTAGAAGCATTGAAGGTGAAATTCGATTGCTCGATTCCGTTTACAATCACTTTGATGTTTTGCTTTGTGGCAACGTTGTTTACGATTGATTTCAAGCGAATAGCATTTGATGTAGCCGTCAGTGATTGATTCTGTAATGGACTTTGGATCGAAATCGTGGGAGCATTACAATTTTGATAATTGATGGTGGTCAGTTCTGCATCGTTTCCGCAGCCATTACTGACTTCCATGTTGAAGGTGTTGATTCCGGCAATCAATGTTGTTGGTATTTGGATTTGTCCATTCGCTTGAACCACCACATTTGGAATTTGAAGTCCGTTTTGGAATACCTTCACTTGTGCATTTGTCAAACTTCCCGTCAGCGCAGCACCAATCGTGTAAGTTGCGGAGTTGGTCGTTGTTCCCGAAGCACTTGGGTTTAAAAATTGCAAGCTTACTGGAACGCAATTGTCGTAGTTGATGGTCGCTGTATACGAATTCGTTCCACAGTCGTTGGTTACGGTCAATTGAATTGTGTTGACTCCAGGAACTAATATGATGGCACGTTGAATCAATCCATTTGTTTGATTGTACGTCGCGCCGTTTAGCGCCATTCCATTCATCATTAATTTGATTCCATTTGCGTTTACAGTTCCGTGAACGACAGCGCTAAACGCAAAGTCGTTTGTTTTCACGGTGATATTCCCACCGTTTGGACTCGTAAAAGTAGCGGTAGGAGTGATACAGTTTAATAAGGTTACCAGTACTGTAGCTGTTTCATTTCCGCAACTGTTACTAGCGGTCAGGTAAAATCTATTTTGACCATCATGTAACGAAACCATCGCATCCAACATATTTGTTGAGGCATTGTAATTAAAAAGTACTGGTTGATTTTGGTCGTTCAGAAACGTCGCTCCGCTAGCATTCAATAAGTTACTCACCTTAAATTCAATGCGGTATTGACTGTTTGTTACGGTTTTATTATTGCCTGAAACCAATGTAATAACTGGTTTCGGACAATTCGTTGTCGAGGTGTAATTGTTCACATTGCTCGAGTTGTTCTCAGAGGTATTTCCACCACGAGATTTAAAGTTAATTCGTAGGTAAGCGGAAGTGTAATGGTACCAATCATTTTTCAATCGAGGTGTAGCAGAAATGTACCCATCAAAGGAATCTCCTCTTGTAAATGTTGTTTTGTGTTCAATCCCAAGACTCGTTCTTTTACCAAGTTGGTAACCAAGTCCAAATCCTAAACTCGGCATCCATTTTACTAAGTATTCGTTGTTTGACCCACCATCTAATCTTGTTTCATATAGTCCATCGAGTGTGGTTGATAATTGTGGCCCAATTGGACCAGCTTGTTGCAATGAAGAGTAGTCGTAAATGGACGTTGAATCAGCAGATTGTATCAGATCGCCAAAGGTTTGTGTCCAAGTTAAACCAATCCCACCAAAAACATAGGGGTCAAATCCAGTTCTTTCATGTATTCGATTGAGGTGCAAAACCAATTCTAAGCTTAAACGTCGAACATCTGTTTGAAAATTATTCACATAGATTGAATTACTGTCAACGTTGTAACTATTCAAAGGCCCGCCTTGATAATTTACCAAGGAAAAAGCCGTAGTATCTTGTCCAACCCAAGTCCCTGCTAGGTAACGACCGCGTATATCAAAACTGATTTTTTTCCCATAATCGTAATTGTATGAGCGACCTAGAATAAGTCCATAACCGGAGCTATTGACATTTTTTACATCGTTCGTATTCCAAGTTACACCTGCATTTAATCCAAAAAACCACTTGGAATTAATATCATAGTTGATTCGTTGTGCGTTTGCAAAAGTGAAACTTAGTAAGAGAATGCTAAGAATGTACCATTTTTTCATAATCAGTCTTTTTAAGGTGTCCCACCTATTTTCATGCCAAATTTCCGAAAAAACAAGGAGAAAAAAAATGCTAGCGTTGAGATTTAAGAAATGCGGGTTTTATGGGTAATAGGTGAATTTGGTAAAACGAAGGATGAGCATAAAATTTGTGGCAACATCGCGTTGAATGGTTGAACCAAGAAGTTGTGTTTTTGTATCGAAAACGATTTGAAGGTCTTTTTGAAGTTGACCATACCTGAAATAGTGTACTTCGATTAAATTTCCAAAAAGGTCATAACGGTATTTCCATTCTTCATCCGCTAATGCATCTTTTTCATTGTAATGGGATTTTGATTCCAAGAGTCCTCGATCATTGTAGGCATATTTCGTGGAGTGCTCAATGGAGCTCATGCGGTAATTGCTTTTTTCTTCCGTTAGGTAACCATCGCTATTGTAATGCCTCACCTCGTTGAGGTATGGAAGTTTATAGGAGTTAAAACGCACTTTTTCGTGTTCGTTTGGACGTAGGATGTATTGAAAATATTCCGTATTCACGAGATTTGACTGCAGCACTTGATCTTTTTGATAATGATAAAGTTCCCGATAAATCCCTTCAGATTCCACTCGGTTTAGGGTGTCATACGTTTGTTTTATGTTGGTAAATCCGCCGTTTTCTGTTTTTCGATGCGCAACGAGCTGATTTCGTGTATTGTACTGATATTGATTCAGGGTGCTGTCTTTTTTGTTTTTCACTGTTCGAATATCGAGGCTTTCGATGAGTCGTCCATTTTCGTCGAAGCGGTATCGAAACCAATCGGTCGTTTCACGAATGACTTCTCCTGTTTTTTTTGTGGAGTAGTTTCCTTCCATGGATTTAATGTGATTTGCACGAATCACATCAGGATTGAAAAAAGGTACATCAGTAAAGGCTTCACCTTCTTGATTGAGCAATATTTGTACTTGTCCTTTTAGTGGAAGAATGAAAAGCAGCAGTAAAAAAAGTCCGATTCTCACTATATTTCTATAAAGTGCTTAGCACACTTTTCCAACTCGCTTTCTCGGCTAAAAGTCCTTCGATGTCTGAAATGTCAATTCGAATTTGTTCCATGGTATCGCGATCTCGAACAGTAACCATATTATCTGTCAAGGTCTGGTGATCGATGGTAATAGAGAACGGTGTTCCAATCGCATCTTGTCGGCGGTAACGTTTTCCGATGGAATCTTTTTCATCGTATTGAATGGAGTAGTCAAACTGAAGTTGCTTCATGATTTCACGCGCTTTTTCAGGAAGTCCATCTTTTTTCACCAACGGTAAAACGGCAGCTTTGTATGGAGCTAGTACAGCTGGAATGCGTAAAACAACACGTTCCGATCCATCTTCTAATTTCTCATTTTGGTATGCCGCGCTCAAAACGGACAAGAACATGCGGTCTAGTCCAACGGATGTTTCCACGACATATGGCACATAACTTTGATTTAATTCTGGATCAAAGAACTGTAATTTTTTACCCGAGAATTGTTCGTGTTGCTTTAAATCGAAGTCGGTGCGTGAGTGAATCCCTTCCAATTCTTTGAATCCCATAGGGAAATTGTATTCGATATCACAAGCAGCGTTTGCATAGTGCGCTAATTTGATGTGGTCATGAAAACGGTACAAATTTGCTCCAAGTCCGAGGTTTTTGTGCCATTTTTCACGTGCATCTTTCCAGTATGCGTACCATTTCATTTCTTCTCCTGGACGGACAAAGAACTGCATTTCCATTTGTTCGAATTCGCGCATGCGGAAAATGAACTGACGGGCAACGATTTCATTTCGGAAGGCTTTTCCAATTTGGGCAATTCCGAAAGGAATTTTCATTCTACCAGATTTTTGAACATTCAAGAAATTGACAAAAATTCCCTGTGCTGTTTCTGGACGCAAATAAATCGTTGAGGCATCACCTGCAACGGAACCTAGTTCTGTAGAGAACATTAAATTAAACTGGCGGACATCTGTCCAGTTTTTAGAACCAGAAACGGGACAAACGATTTCCAAATCGACAATCAAGTTTCGAACGGCATCTAAATCGTTGTTTTCCAAAGCATCGCGCATCCGGTTTTCAATGGAGAGAATCTTTTCCGCGTTGCGTTGCACATTTGGATTCGTAGCTCTAAATTGTGTTTCGTCGAAATCAGCTCCGAAGCGATTTTTTCCTTTTTCGACTTCTTTTTCTATTTTCTGGCGGATTTTCTCCATGTGTTCTTCTAAAAGAACATCTGCGCGGTATCTTTTTTTGGAATCTTTATTATCAATCAATGGATCATTAAATGCATCTACGTGTCCGGAAGCTTTCCATGTTGTTGGATGCATAAAGATGGATGCGTCAATTCCAACAATGTTTTCGTGCATTTGCACCATTGCTTTCCACCAGTATGTTTTAAGGTTATTTTTTAACTCAGAACCCAATTGTCCGTAGTCGTAAGTTGCTGCGAGTCCGTCGTAAATTTCCGATGAGGGAAAAATAAATCCGTATTCTTTTGAATGCGAAATAATGTCCTTGAGTTTGTCTTGATTTTGATCCATGATGCAAAGTTAGCCCTTCTTAAGATTTGAGCGTCAAATTCTGAAAACAATTTCAACAAGGCATTTTTGATAGATTGCCGCGATTGCGTACTTTTACCTTATGCGATTATACCTTTCCACATCCGAATTTATAGAAACGAGCGAAGCGATCGATCTTTCTATTCCACTGCAAGCTTCGAATGAAAACGTGAGGGCGTGGTACGTTGATCCACCTCGAATGGAAGCAGTTCGCGCCAATGGATTCATTGGAAGCATCAAAGAAGGGGGAAGTGTAAATTTCCGCGATGTGTTTTTTAATCCGCATGGACATGGAACGCATACGGAGTGTTGTGGACACATAACACAAGAAGTATATGCCGTAAATGACGTCTTAAAGGAGTTTTTTTATCGAGCGAGGGTAATTACCGTAGATCCGATGCAATTGGAAAATGGAGACTTTGTGGTTCAAGCCGAACAAATCGCACCTTTTTTAACTAAAGAATTTTCTGAGGCGCTAATAATCCGCACGCTACCAAATACGTCAAAGAAAAAAGCGTTGAATTACTCTGGAACAAATCCATGTTATTTTGATGTAGAAATCGTGGAATTATTGAATGAATTTGATGTGAAACATTTTTTGATTGATCAACCTTCTGTGGATCGGGAAGAGGATGGAGGCGAATTAATTTTTCACCATGCTTTTTGGAGTGTGCCAAATAATCCAAATTTCGGACGAACCATTACGGAATTGATTTATGTCCCAAATGAAGTGCTGGACGGAAACTACATTCTTGAAATTCAGATGGCCGCATTTAATAATGATGCGAGTCCAAGTAGACCAGTCCTATATAAGATACAATAAAAAAAGGGCTTTTCAGCCCTTCCTAGTAGTAGACATTAAAGTCTGAGTGGTACGTTTTAAGTAATAAGGACAGGCTCTTTTTATATATATTCCCGAGGGACGTCAACAAAAACTATTAAACTCTTATCAAACTAGAAAATGAAACTGCCTCTCCAAGCAGCCTGTCAACTTCTACATATAAAAAGAATCCTGTTTCTCTCCTTATTTCATTCTAAATATATATACTTAGTTTGAATGAAAATCCAACAAATGAATATACTCGACTATCAAATGAACAAAGCGCCTATTTTCACGAATATTTGCTTTTTCATTTCTCAAAAAAGAAGATTATCGAACGAAGGGAAGCAAAAAAGGCACATGGGAATCATGTGCCTTTCTTTTTTGTTCCTAGTTTACTCGATTATTCAATAACTAATTTCTTTGTGCCTGTTTGACCGCTAATTTTAACCTGATAGATTCCTTTGTAAAGGGTGTCAACTTGTAAATAGGCAATTGTACTTCCTTGAATAATTTGTTTGGATTGAATGAGTTTTCCTAATGCATCAAATAACTCAACAGTGTAAGACTGGTTTGTCAAATCATTTACTTGCACCATGATGATGTCGTTACTTGGATTTGGGTAAACGGACCAGTCGTTTTCTTTCAACTCATTAATTCCTACATTCGAAGTATAGGTAGTGACAGTCTCGGATATAGTAGTCACTTTTGAAGCTGTTTTCATGCCGTAAAACGTTGGTCCAACTACGTATGGGTATGCTGAATTCCATTGTTCATTCACGGTTGCAAAATAACAATAGATTCCATTTGGATACTCGGGCGTGATGCAAAAACGTCCGTTATGACTATCCAAATAATCAGACTGAGAATGATTGATAAATTCATAGTCTTCACGGAAATATCCAAGTGGATAAGTGGTGCTAACCGTTGGTCCATCTGGCACGTCTGTTCCATCAGCCCAAATCGTTCTTGCAGTGATGTTTCTCAATTGGTAACTGGATTTCATACGTGTGATTCCACCAGTCCCATCAGTGTTTTTATATCCATAGGCGCCATAAATGGGAAAACCATCATACGCATAGCCAATTAATGGCGAATGTACTGTTGAGTCAATCACATAAAGTCCATCCGCGTCGTATAAATCACACACATTCGAAATAAGGGTAAGGTCTAATTTGAATGCACTTGGATTTTGGTGGTGGTGGTAATTTCCCATCGCTGGATGTCCTTTGGAACAATCGAAACCTGCTTTTTCCGCTGGAATGGCGTCGCGATTCCAAGACATGGCAGCACCGGGCCCTCCCGGACAAGGAGACATTCCAGGTAATCCACCGCATAACGAATTCGAGTTTGAATTCCAAGCCACACCGTCACGGTAGTCAAATAAGGCAACACCATTGATGAAAATTCCAATATTTCCACCCGTCGTGTTTGTTAAGGTTCCTGTATTTTGGGTAGGATTAAGTGGCATTTTGAAAATTGCATTTTGACTCGTTGCCAAGGATGGATTTCCATCCATAAATGGACCTGTGATGTACGAAGGAACGCCTGTTGTTGTCACATAAACCCAATTGTTTGAGTACTGAACCGTTTGAACATTCGCCAATGTTGTTTCATTGATCGGCGTGGAATTCCCTTGGACATAGTGTCTTCCGGTGATTCCTGTTGTATTGATGAGCCAGTGTTCAATTGCTGGATTTAACTGTGCCATTGCCTGCTGACCGCAAACGATAAGCAATAATAAAAGGTTTAATTTTTTCATAATTTTTCTGTTTGAATAAATTTAGATGTTAATTCTTTTGAAAACTTGCATTTCGCTCATTTTTCGGGTATTTAAATTGTGGATTGAAGAGAAATTCTTGGTCGCTCAAGGTTTTTAAGAAGGCAATGAGATCCTTTTGCTCATTGGAAGTGAGGAGTCGGTTTAATTTTTTCAATTCTTTGCTGTAAAACGTTCGATTTCCATGCAGATTCCCATAGTGATTCAGGACATCCTTCAGTTGTTTATATCGTCCATCGTGCATGTAGGGGAAACTAAACTCCACATTACGGAGTGTAGGAATTTTAAACAAGAGCGAATCTTCCTTTCGGTTGGTGATGTCCATTCGTCCGTAGTCATTGAGTGCAGGGACTAGCGCAATCCCGTTGGATTTAAATTCATTCTTCATGAACAAAGGTTCTTGATGACAGGAAGCACAGTACTTTTTAAACAGTTGGTATCCTGATTCCTCCTGATTGGTAAAGCTGGACTCACCTCGTTTTACCTGGTCATATGTTGAATTCGCTGAAACGAGGGATACCGTAAAGCTAGCAAGTGCCTTTAACATGGATGCTGTTTGAATGACACTGTCACCAAATGCTTGGTAAAAACGATTTCGATAAAACGACGACTGATTTAATCTTCGAAGAACTTCGTCTAGTCGATTGTCCATCTCCTTCGCATGCGTGAGTGGATTGATGGCTTGTTTATTTAAAGAACTGACCCCGCCATCCCAGTGAAAAAATTGCTGCCAAGCCAAATTAATCAGTACAGGAGCATTTCGTGTTCCGATTTTGCCATCAATGCCATGACTTAGTGAGTGATCAATGTGTGTAAATCCGGAATATTGAAGGTGACAATTCGCACATGAAATGGTACTGTCTCTAGAAAGATCAGGATCGTAAAACAAGGTGCGTCCCAATTCGAATTTTTCTTTCGAAAGTGGATTTTGTGTGAAGTCGTAGTGTGGTTTTGGCCATTTGGCGGGAATATAAAAAGGAGTTTCCTCTTGAATTCCAGCAAGGAAAATCAAACAAGTTACAACAGCCCCTAAAATGATCAAAAACGGTTTCATTCGGAGCGAAATAATTTAGAAAGTTCTCGGCAATAGGTTTGGGCTAGTTTCCCTGGAATCATGACATGTTTCACCTCTTGAAAATCGACTGTCTGCTCAAAAAATGGTTTGATGTCCAAAATGAGTGTGTTCCCCTTGATTGCTAGATGAATGGATTCAATCGTTTTAAATGGCTGACGATATCCACCTAAATGGTATTCAAAGGTTTGGTCAGTTAAAGAAATCGACGATGAGGTTCCCGTGCATTTGAATTGAATGTAACCAGAATTCCATGCCCAGTACATGCCATTCATGGGGTTCAAGGGCCCATCGACACTTTCAGACACGTGATAGGAACTATCGAGTCCAAAATGGAAACGGAGCGATTGGTATTCTGCTACAAGAAAATCGGGAAATAAGCGGAGAGAACTGGGATCCTCAAGATCAATAAAATGTGGTCCAACGAGCACCTGTTTTCTCGTTTCTTTTTCAAATTGAAAGTCTGAAAGATAGAGTTTCAATTCGTGAAACATCAAACTGTCCTTGCCGAGGAAATAGTATTTTTCTAACCTAATTGGTTCAGTTCCCCAACGAAGGGACACATTCAATTGCGTGTGAGCTTGGTGGAAAAGCACGATGAATACAATGAATGTGACAAGTTGCTTCATGGTCTTCCTTTGGGATCTGGGTTACCTGCTTTTTGAATCATGCGGCGAACCAAGGAATTTAATTTGATTTTCTGTTTTTTCGTGCAATGTTCTTTCACCCGAATGAAGTGATCGAAGGTACAAGAATCAATTTGAAATTGAATGCGGCTAACAACAGCAAAAATATGTTGGTTTTGGACTGATTTATTTGGATCTAGACTCACCTTTCTTCTCCATGATTTTTGTTGGTTCAAAAGCCGGTCTTTTTCACGAATGTGACGTTTAAATTCATTGTCTGCCCATTGTGCTTCCTTACCTTTCATGCCAAGTGCTAAATACAATTTCGGTGGGTGTGGTGGTCCTTCTTGTCCTCGCTTGTTCAATTCAAGTAGTAAAAACCCATTGATCAAAATCAATATTCCAATGCAAACTAGTAATAAGCGATTTGCTTTCATTTCTTCAATATTAAATGGAAAGGTCGGAACCAAAATTAGCGTATTGCGACTCAAGAATTTGGTCTTCGGCTAAAGTTTCTTGGTTAGACATAAAATAAAATAAGTTAAAAAGGATCAATAAAGTTGTAATGATGCTAATGGTCAACGAACGGTTTTTCATCTTTTGAGCGTAAACCGGACTCTTCAAGAGTTTTTCATGAAGTGAAGTGCTGACTTCCAAGGAGTGTATTGATGGTTTATTATTCATATGCGTTCTTCTAAAGGCTTAGATGTTAACTATTTGTATAACTTGTGATTAAATCCAATTTTTTTGAATAGGATCTTTTAATTGCTTTATTAATTGCTGTTTGGCGCGAAAGATGAGTGATTCAACTGCAGAGATGGATAGGCTCATGCTTTCGCTGATTTCTTTATAACTCAAATCCTCGAAGTGATGCAAAGAATAGGCAATGCGTTGATTCTCGGAAAGATGTTGAATGGCTTGAACAAATAAGTTAGAACGCTCACGTTCCATCAATTCTTCTTCCGGGTTTAATGGCGAGTGTTTTTCCATCATCACAAAGGAATCGTCAATGGGAATTTTAATTCCAAAGCGTTTTTTTCGTTTGGCTTTTCGAATGTATTCAAGGCATTTGTTCAACGTAATGCGATGAATCCAAGTGGAAAGTTGCGATTGTCCTTTAAATAAGTGTTTGGATTGATAGATGGCCAGAAAGATGTCTTGTGTGGCATCTTCTGCTTCTTCCCGATTTTGCAGAATGTACCAGCAGGTATTCAATACTTTTTTTTCGTAGCGATTGACCAATTGCTCGAAAGCCTGAATGTTTCCACTTTGAAACGCGTTGAAATCAATTTCTTTAGACACAGTGAAGTTTAGATGTCATATGCATGAAATACTTGTCCGCTCATTCAAAGAACATTCGTCCATTTAACCATTCAGGATCTAAAAGTGCCTGCTGCTTTTCATAAAACCGAATAGCTGGTTCATTCCATTCCAAGACCTGCCAATCCATTCGTTTCACGTTTCTTGCTTTTGCGATCAGTACAATTTCGTCAAATAACTGCTGACCAATTCCGAGCTTTCTGAACTCTTCCTTCACGTAGAAATCCTCTAGGTATAGACAGGCGCCTTTCCAAGTGGAGTAGGAGGAATAGTACAAGGCAAAGCCTATAATTTCCGAGTCAAGTTCTGCAACAATCGCTTCACAAAGGTGCTCGTCAAATAAATCGACGGACAATTGTTCAGCGGTATTCGTTACTTGTTCGGGGGCTTTTTCGTAAAGTGCAAGTTCTTGAATCAGCGCGAAAATCGCTGGAACATCGGATCGTTTTGCTATTCGAATGTTGGGCTTCATTATTTCAGTCCGTTCAAATCAAAACGCAATGTTATTCCCGTTTTTAAGTTTCCAGTTGGATAACTGGTGAATACTTTCGGTGTATTGATAAATTGCTCATAATAGAAGATCGCGCTTAAGTGATCCGATAATTTATAGTTTGCATCCAATTTAAAACTGACCGTTGTTTGTCCAGCAGTTGCTTGATTGGTATTCTCTACGACTTTACGAATCACCGTGGAATTATCACGGAAAGAGAAATTGATGTTGATCAATAAATCACTTGGTTTCAAACTACGCACTGGGAGTTTTAATTTAGGGATATTGATCACTGTTCCAACCACAATTTCTTTTCCAAGAACTTCCGTTATTTGATTATTGTTCAAAGAGAGCGTTGTTTGACGGTCTTTCTTGTATTCAAAATTGGTAGTGATGTTTTTACCTAAAATGTTCCATGTCGCCAACAAACCGATGAGTGGGGAAAAGCGTTCAGAGATGGTGATGTTTTGAACCTGCATTCCAGCAATGTAATTATTATTAATGTCCAATGCCGTTGCTTGTCCATTTGCATCTGTCACTGCATTTAAATTCGTTTGCATGCCATTTACACTCACGGAGGATGAATATCCATGATTCAGTTTAAAAGATTTTACGACATCTTTCGCAAATGCAAACTTGGAAAGTCCGTTGTAATTGATGGTCCAGTTTGGAAGTGGAAGATTGGATAGTGGATTAATGGATTTACTTGTTACACTTGTATTGGTGTAAGCAGACAAGAATGCGCCCATTACTACTTCTTGCTGAGATCCCGAATAACCGCTATAATAACCGCTCGGCAACAAAGTTGAATTTGAATTTTGCGCGCCCAATAACTGTGAAACTTGTGTTCGGTTATTCAACATCGTGGTGAAGACGGATGAGGAAAAGTCTTTGCCTTCTTTAATAAATGCGGAACCCCAAGTGACCGTTGTATAGGTAAGGGTACTTGTCACGAATTTACTTTGACTTTCAAATGCACTTGTCAGAGAATTCCATCGGTAGAATTCACCAGAATTTGTACTGTAATTTCTACTTAGATTCAAGTTGATATTAAAATCTTTGAACGGTTCCAATGTGGCTTTCATTTGGAGATTCGCCGTATGCGTTGTGGTAAATTGTTTGTTCAAGTTTTCATTTTGAACAAGCCAATTGTTATCTCGAGCAAGCGTGCTTACATTGTATCCATTGCTTCTGCCTAGGACGTCATACCCTTGTTTACCGAAAACAAATCCGGACATACCTAAGCTACTTCCGTTCATTCCAAGAATACTCGATTCTTGACTGTATCCCGGCAACATGGTTCCGTCTGTCAGGGCGTAAGTACCTGAAACATTGCGCACACTCATGATTAATCGCGCGACAAATCCACCCAATGGATTCACCTTTTCTTTTTCCTTGTCTTTAATTTCTTGCAGGCGAAGTTGTTTTTTATCGAAGCGTTTTTTCTGTCTTTCGTATTTTTTCAATTCTTTGGCTGTCATTTCTTCAATAGGCTTCTCAGGCTTGAACTCAGGAAGTTTGGTTGGGCCTGGTTTTGGTTTGGCAGCGCCGCCGCCTTCTGCTTCGCTTCCAACTTTAGCATTGACATTGGATTTCATTCCTTTTCCATCGGATAGAACTCTTTTGAAATAAGGAACTTTGTTGTACAGGGTCACAAAATTCCCTTGCAACGTCATATTAATGCTGCGATTGTTTTGAACCGTATTTCCAAATGGCGCTTGTCCAAGTGGTGCTCGTTGCCAATTAAAGGTTCCAGAATATTTGGCATTCGCGGTAATCCAACTTGTCAATGGGAATTTATCCAAAGGAATATTATAACTAATGCTGTAGTTATGGGAATAGTCCATGGTGCGACCAAACGTGCTTATTTGTGAACGAATGGTATCCATAAACTCGCGGTATCCTTCTGGATTTGTTGCTCGGTCAACGCCTTTATTTCCTTCAACGAAAATCGATTTATTGGTCGCGCTAAATGTCGTTTTTAAATTCTTCGTCAAATCATACCCAATTTGATAATTTCTGTTCCAATCAAAACGTTTTAGATAGATTGGGTCAAATTGATACGTTGGCACGATGATGTTTCTAATCTGACGTTCGTTGTATATTCTTGAATAATCGTTGGTGAAAGTCATGCTTTTCGGAAGTAGGAAAAGGTTGAAATCTTTAATGAATTTTAACCAAGGGGATTTTTGAACTGGTTTCCATTTTTTAAATGGTTCGATTGCTTTTCCAGCAAAGGTATAATTGTAGTTCAATGCACCAGTCCATGTTTTTGTTCGATCTGCGGTTATATTGAAATCGCGTTTTAAATTTTCTGCAAACGCATAGGTAGCAGACCAATTGGAGATACTCCAGAATTGTGCTTTGGTTCCCGCTTTTGCTTCCTTGCGGACATTGGTAAAGTTGAACGAACGACGTTCCGTAAAATCTTGTCCTAATTTCGCGCGTTCTTTTCGCGTCGCAGAGTTGTAACTAGATAGTTTAATATCTGGGTTGAACGGATCATATTCCGGATTGATTACGCCTAATGAATAGCCATAGAAGAAAGGAAGGGAAACACGCGCTTGTTTACCGAAGAATTGTCCGAGTTGAACGGTTGAATTCATATCGAATCCAATTTTTTGATTTCGTTGACGGTCTTGAACTCTGCTATCGACACTTCCCCAGTTGATTCCGGAATAGTTTCCTGAAGCGGAAATATTCGCAAAGTCCGCTAATTGCATTTGCATTTGACCAATCGCAGCATCGCCACCATCGGTCACGAAGTCGGTTAAGCGTAATTCATTTACCCAAACATTCACGCACTCTGCATCTCCAGCATCTGGTTGCCAAATATTGTCAGGGTCTGTTTTCAAAGGATTACGAACACCAATCATGATGGTACGCATTCCTTGTAAGTTTGGACTACCTTTCACCTTCAATCTGCGCTGTGGATTTTGTGGATCCACGATTTCATATTCATTGATGTAAGAAACGCCAGGGGCCCCTTGTTCCACCTTCTTATTTCGTTCTGTCTTCAGATTGAGAAGGTCATCGAAGATGATTTCGATGTTATTCGCTTCGGGCCAAATGGATTCTGGATTGGATGTTCCCCAATCAGTTACTTTCATTGGAAGTTCGTATTCGTAGTAGTTCTCAACGTAATCTGTTCCAAGTCGAACAAAGACAGACAATTCATTATCCTTTAATTGATTTTGAACCACAGATTCTGCATGGACAAACATCTTCATTTTTTTGTACGTGCGCACATCGAATTGCACGTTTCGGTATGCTGCTCTGGCATCTCCATCTTTTAGGTTACACACTTCCAACACCAAGGATTGTTCGTTCATCTGACGTTGGTACACCTGCGATGGATCGATTTCACGGGTAATTCCAGGAGGAATGACATAATTGATGGGTTGACGTTGTCCATTTTCTTCAATGTTCAATGCCGCAATGTTGAAGGTCGTTAAGTTTGGATCTGTTTGAACACTAAGTCCTGGCTGCGTTAAATCTTGCGTATATCTTCTCCATTCTCCACGGATCAATTCCAAACGTGCAAAGCGCAAAATGACTTCCTCATCGAAGTTTTTCAAATACATGCGCATGAAGCGAATCGAACGAAAATCTTGTATTCCATTCACGCGTTTTTCGAAAGATTTAACAGGGACTTTGAATTGATACCACGTTTCTGTTTTTGTACCATTCTGATATACTTGTTTGTTTGTAATATAATTATTACCGACTTGTTGTAAATCATTTGGACGCATACTCACGCGGTATTGGAAATAGCTTTCACTTTCCGCCAAGTTATTATCTTGGTTGATGTCTTCGTTGTCAGGTTGATTGCTCGCTTGGGTAGGATACCCAGCATTATTCGTCGTATCTGACATATTTGTTGTTGGGGAATTGCCTTCCATGCCATTGTAGCGCTTGTAACGTTTTAGAATGTTTAATTGCTGGCTGTCATAATTATCATCTAAATAATACGTGTAATCGTCATTCGATGGATCCGAAATCATGCGTGCTTTCGTAGCCGCATTTAGCGTTGGATTATTTTGCACCCAATTCACATAAGCCTGATGTGCAGTTAACTCCTCATTATCTTTCCAACCATCTATTCCGACATCTTGATTTTGTCTGGCTGCTGGATCATTGTCGAA
Source organism: uncultured Flavobacteriales bacterium (assembly GCA_903860985.1). GTDB lineage: Bacteria > Bacteroidota > Bacteroidia > Flavobacteriales_D > Crocinitomicaceae > UBA952. Next base: position 18,062 of record CAIOSO010000122.1, on the reverse strand, counting down.
GGCATTTACCACGATTTGCTGTGTCGATATTCTCGACCACGCTGTGGTATCCATATTATCACTTAATGGCACATCGTTCGTCGATGGAAGTCCGTTTTCAAAACTTTTACGGGAATCAGGCAGGACATCTTCAGAGATATTTCCAAGGTTAAAATAAAGATCACCACCGGTATGGAAGGTGTTTGGATTTTCGTTTTCGGCATCTTCGTTAAATGGATCTAAAACCCAGAACTGAATGAATTCGATGTTTGCTACCTCAAAGTCATTGGTTGTCAATCCGCGCATTATTCCACCCCAACGATTTTCTGGATTGATGAATCTCCCGAGGGAATCTATGGTATTGGTGGTGTCGTAGTTGTACATTCCTCTTTCGCTTGGATAGTAAGCAAGTTCGAGAAGCGGAATATTTTGAATGGAACCGTATTGTTGCTGTAAGTTTGGGAAGATGTCCACTTGATTTACCAAACGCATACGACTATCCGTTAGCATCGCTGGGTTTTGTTTGATATGCTGCGGCGTGAGTGAGCTGCTTTGGTAGAAAACAGGATCGATCGTATACCAAACTGCTTTTGCGCGCTTGAATCCAGCAGAAAGATTCTTTGAACTTGCCTCTGGAAATAAGTCGGGTTGACCCTGTGGAATGGAAGCCATCTTCCACGCAGAGAATTGCCTCAAATCGATAGCACTCTGACTTGCTTCGAAGTCATCAATGTAGGAAGTTCCTGATTTGTTGATGACTTTCGGTTGACCGGGAATTAAATGTGCGTATTCACCGGTTAAGGAAATGGTTGACATTTGATTGGTCGAAATCACCGGAAGTAAGTCAACTAGTTTTGTCAGGAATGGAGCATTGGTGCGTATGGAGAAATCAGCCCCAAGCATAGAATTTTTAAAAGGCTCATTTCCGAAATCTACTTTTTGAGTTACGGGTCTTTCCAACATTCGGACATAAGTAGCGCCAAATTTAATGTTCTCATTGATGCGGTACTGATAGTGTCCACCCATCATGGAACGCGCTTGGAAACCGAAGACAGAATTACTTTCAATGGATATTTTAATCGGTGTATTGGACTCTAGAATTCCCGTGTTTAATATTTTCACTCGGCTAAATGCATAATCAACGGTATAGTCCGTGCCCTCGATCAGTCGAATTCCCCCTGCGGTCACCACAACAGCTCCTTGTGGAATGTTCATGACATTTAAAGGAATCTCTGAGCTAATCGACGATTGGAATTCTCCTTTAAACACAAAGCGATTTTTACTTGGAATTTGTTGTGCCGCTGTTTTAGTTGAGTCGTATAATTCGGTGTAGGCAATTTTGTTTACGTTCACGATTGGAACACCTGCGTCCGCTAATTTGTCCGCTAATGTTTTTCCGAAAGGTTCCACAGTACTAAAGAAGATGCGTCCGTTTTTCTTATTGATGGTTCCTCCATTGTCAATTTTATTTCCGACAACATTGAATGGAGCAAAGTCAAATACACCATCCGAAAAAGGTTGGTTGTTTTGATTGATTTTATCCATGTCCAACAAGGTAACAATCTGTTTTTTGTCTACGCCAGGGAAAGGCATAAATGGTTGCAACAGGGAAGTTGCTTGGTTGTTGTAATAAACGTCGATTTTAAATCCAAGTTGATCGACTTGATAAGCACCAATCGAGTAAACGTTTTTCATCATCAAGTCCCAAATTTTATTTTTTGGATTGGTGATGGTTGGTTTGATTAATTTCAAAATCAGCGCTTGTTGTCCACTAGCGCCATCCGTTGAAAACTCTCCAACTTGAAAGGTTTCTCCTCGGTAGGTGTATTCGTATGACACTGCTAAAACTTCATCATTGTTTAGCGCATTGTTCAAGGAGATATACCCCAATAAGGCATTATAAGTGAATTCAGCCTCCGTTAATTTTCGCGCATTTTCCACTTTTTCATAATCAATGGCTTGTCGGAATGGACCAGGTGCATTTACTTGGGTTGCAAGTGCGGTTGTCGAGTTAACGAAGCTGCGAATCATCGGTTGATTAGCTGCCCAATCATAAAGTCCGTTTCCTTGGTTATCCGGAATTTCTGTTCCAGCATAAGAACCTGGATTTCCTTGGCAATTGCTCGGTAAGGCTTCTCCTAAATCCGAGAAGGCGACAATGTTTCGCGTGTTTTCGGTGTTACTCGTGCGGTTTGTTACCCAAACTTCGATGCGGGTGATGAACATCGTTGAATTCACTACGGGTAGGGTGGACATCGCCGTATCGTAATGCTGCTGGTGGTAAAGGTTTAAGAAATAGTGTCTATTGGCCTCGTAGTTATCCGCAGTGATTTCAAATTTCTGAATTTGCGCTTTTCCGGAAACATTTATTTCAGTTTTTTTTCCTTTGGATGCAGCAGCGATTAAGTCAAACGTTGAGCGTCCAAATTTCAACTGAGTCTTCACTCCAAATAATGTTTGTGAACCTTGAATGAGCGTGGTTGGAAGCGTTAACGAGACATTTCCTAGCGCGATTTTCTGAATGATTTCATCCTCTTTACCCGTATGTTCAATTTTTGAAATGTTCTCGAAGTCAAAGTTGGCGGCGGTGTTGTACTTCATGTTCAACTTCATCTTGGTCCCGATTTGACCAGTAATGTCCATGTTGATGTTTTGATTGAAGTCGAAACGCGTAATATTCCGTTGCCTTTGTGGCAATAGGGGATTATCTACCCGAGAGTGATTCATTCCAAGGGATAATTCTAAATTTCCACCAGGAATAATTTTAATTTCATCCGAGCCAAAAATGCTAGAGAAAGCTTTACTTCCAATTTTAATCGGTAATTCGAAGGCACGATTTTCTGCCGTTTGTTCCTCGATGATTTCTTGCCAATCCATTTTTTGAGACTTTTTCTCGTTGTAGTCGAGGTAGTCTTCGAGACTCATTTTAGATGGATTCCGGTAATACAATCCGCTTTTCCCCAGCGTTTCTTTGAACACGTATTGACCTGTTTCCGGGTCAAAAACGATCGTTTGCTGCATAGATGTCGGATCTCCTAAGTCAAAACTTTGTGGTAAGTTCTGATAGGGATTCATGGGGTTGAAAATCGGAAAAGGAAGATTAAATCCGTTTTGTGCGTAAACGTTACCAGTATACATCAGGACAAACAACACAAAGTAAATTGCCTTGTGAATTGTTTTCCTAACACTGTAACGTATAATTGTATGCACTTTTTGTTCAGTTATAAATTCCTTAATGCGTCTTTAATTAGTTCTTCCACGCTTTGATTACCTGTATCGATTTTATCCAATACCTTCTCTGCGGATTTCTTATCGAATCCGAGGGATACCAATGCATTTAACGCATCAAAACGATTTCTATTGTTTGAAGTGAAAATATTTTCTGAAGAAAGTTCCATTTTGGACACTTTGCTTTTTAAATCAATGATGACACGTTGCGCTGTTTTTGTCCCGATTCCTTTGATTTTCTGAATCGTAGTTACATCTTCTGTGAGAATGGCTTGGGCAATTTCGTCTGGAACGAGGGAGGAAAGCATAATCATGGCTATGTTTGGCCCGATCCCTGAAACACTAATCAAATGATTAAACATTTCACGCTCTTCTTTATTCGCAAATCCATAGAGGATGTGTGCGTCTTCGCGAACAATCAACTTCGTAAATACCTGAACGGCTTCATCACTTCCCAATTGAGAAAAAGTATTGAGTGAGATTTTCACTTCATACCCAACGCCACCGCACTCGATGAGTAGATCAGTTGGATTTTTTTCGATTAAGCGTCCATTTAGTCTCCCGATCATTTCTCGTTGTTTTGTGCGTCAATCACTGCAATCTTGATCATGTTATTAATTTCCCGCACCGATGCACCTAATTGAAGGACGTGTACAGATTTTCTTAGTCCAATTAAGATCGGACCAATGGCATCTACTTCATTCATTTGTTGCAGTAATTTATAAGCGATATTTCCAGCAGATAGGTTCGGGAAAATCAAGGTGTTTACTTCCTTACCTGCTAGGGTAGAGAAGGGGAATTTTTCATTCATCAATTCGCCATTCAAAGCAAAATTTGCTTGCATTTCACCGTCAACAATTAAATTGGGGTGCGTTTCGTGTAAGATTTCTGCCGCTTTTGCCATTTTTTCCGGATCTGGACCTGGTGAAGAACCGAAATTCGAATAGCTCAATAACGCGATGCGCGGGGTCATTTTCAAACGACGAATCATTTTGGCAACGTGAACGGTAATTTCAGCAATTTGCTCTGCGGTTGGATTCAAGTTTACAGTGGTATCCGCCAAGAAAAGCGGTCCTCTTTTCGTATTTAGAATGTACATTCCGGAAACAACGTTGACATCTTTTTGCATGCCAATTGTGCGGATTGCAGGACGAACGGACGAACGATAGCTGCGGGTAATTCCCGTAATCATCGCATCTGCATCCCCTTGATCGACCATCATGGCGCCAAAGTAATTGCGTTCGCGCATTAAGGAAATGGACTCAAATTCCGTCATCCCTTTGCGCTTGCGTTTCTCGTGAAATTCGGATCCGTAGGCAATTCTGCGTTTTTCTTCTTCATCGGACTTACAGTCGATGATTTGTACTTCTGGTAATTCGATGCCGTATTCGCTCATCAAATCAAGTATTTTCTGTTTGCGTCCAAGTAGGATTGGGAAGGCTACACCTTCTTCGAATGCTTGTTGCGCAGCTTTGAGTATTTTGATGTTATCACCTTCAGGGAACACCACTGTTTTCGGATTGCCCTGTGCCTTCGTGGTGATGTTTCTTAATAGTTTGTTGTCCAGGCCTAAACGACTCTTCAATTGATTTTCGTAGTCTTCCCAATTTTCAATGGGAAATTGAGCCACACCCGATTCCATTGCAGCACGAGCAACGGCAGGAGCTACGTAATAAATCAATCGCGGATCCAAAGGTTTAGGAATGATCTGCTCTCGTCCAAAAGAGATATTTTTTCCACCGTAAGCTTCAATTACTTCCTCTGGAATGGTTTCCTTCGCAAGGGAAGCAATCGCCTTAACGGCTGCTAATTTCATTTCTTCATTGATACTTGTTGCACGAACATCCAATGCACCGCGGAAGATGTATGGGAATCCCAAAACATTGTTCACTTGGTTTGGATGGTCGGAACGTCCAGTTGCCATGATGATGTCCTTACGCACCGACATGGCTTCTTTGTAATCGATTTCTGGTTCTGGATTTGCTAAAGCAAATACGATTGGATCTTTCGCCATGCTCGCAATCATTTCTTTGGAAACGAGTCCGGCTTTTGACAATCCTAAGAATACATCGGCATTTTTAAAGGCTTGATAGAATGGAATATCCTTCGGATGATTTGCATAATACGCCTTCATTTCATCCAAATCTGTTCTTCCTTTATGAATCAATCCTTTGGAATCGTACAAATAAAGGTTTTCTAACTGGACACCGAGTGTATGGTACAAACGTGCGCAGGAAATCGCTGCGGCGCCGGCGCCGGAAACAATGATTTTCACTTTGGAAATTTTCTTTTTCGCTAATTCCAAGGCATTTAATAGGGCAGCCGAACTAATGATCGCTGTACCGTGTTGGTCATCGTGCATGATCGGAATATCCAACTCTTCCTTCAGTCTTCTTTCGATTTCGAATGCCTCTGGAGCTTTGATGTCCTCTAAGTTGATTCCACCAAATGTTGGCGCAATTGCTTTTACGGTTTGAATAAAGAGCTCTGGATCTTTTGCGTCAATTTCAATGTCAAATACATCGATGTCCGCAAAGATTTTGAAAAGCAATCCTTTTCCTTCCATCACGGGTTTCGAAGCTTCTGGTCCAATGTCACCCAAACCCAATACTGCGGTACCATTGGTAATCACGGCTACTAAGTTTCCTTTACTTGTATATTTATACACATCTGCCTTGTTTTCGGCAATTTTTAAGCATGGTTCTGCGACGCCTGGAGAGTAGGCGAGTGATAAATCACGTTGAGATGCATAAGGTTTTGTTGGTACTACTTCAATCTTTCCCGGTTTTCCGGAAGAGTGGTAATCCAAGGCATCTTGTTTTCTGATTTTCGACATTCCAATAATTTAGGGGAGCAAATATACGAAAACGCGACGAATAGGGAAAACAAAAATCCCCGCAAATGATTGTTTGTTCAATCACTTGCGAGGATTTAACAGGGTATGCTGACTTAGAGTCCGAGAAGTACTTCTAATGGATCTTTGGAACCAAAGATCATTCGTTCTGGATGCTCTAGCATTTCTTTTACTTTTACTAAGAATCCAACGGACTCTTTTCCGTCGATGATGCGGTGATCGTAGGACAATGCGACATACATGATTGGACGAATTTCCACTTTTCCGTTAATCGCTACCGGACGCTCCACAACGTTGTGCATTCCAAGGATGGCGGATTGAGGTGGATTAATGATGGGAGTGGATAACATCGATCCAAAAACACCTCCATTGGTGATGGTGAATGTCCCGCCAGTCATGTCTTCTGGCGTGATTTTTCCATCACGTGCTTTGATTGCCAAACGTTTGATTTCGCGTTCGATTTCCGCTAAGGACATTTGTTCTGCGTTGCGAACCACTGGAACCATGAGTCCTTTTGGAGACGAAACAGCGATTCCGATGTCAGCGTAATCGTGGAAAATCATTTCGTTTCCGCTGATTTGTCCGTTTACGGATGGGTATAAGTTTAATGCTTCTGTCACCGCTTTTGTGAAGAAGGACATAAATCCTAAGTTCACTTCGTGGTGTTTAGAGAAGGCGTCTTTGTATTTAGCACGTAGGTCCATGATTGGTTTCATGTCCACTTCGTTAAACGTCGTCAACATCGCTGTTTCGTTTTTCACAGCAACAAGGCGCTCTGCGATTTTACGACGCAACATCGACATTTTTTCACGGCTTTGGTTGCGAGATCCGCCCCAAACTTTCGCTGCTTCTGTAGAGAATCCGGCTGAAATTGCCACGATGACATCTTGTTTTGTGATACGTCCATCTTTACCGCTTGCATTTACTTGATTCGCAGAAACATTGTTCTCTTTCATCATTTTTGATGCTGCAGGTGAAGCCGAACCGGCTGCATAAGAATCTGTTTTAATCGGATCTGGATTCGGAGCTGCTGTTGCTTTTTCTTCTTTCACCGGAGCTGGAGCTGCTGCTGGAGTTACTTCCGCTGGTTTTGCTGCTGCTACTGTAGCACTTCCTGCTGGTTTCGCTGCAGATGTGTCAATTAAACAGACCACTTGACCAACTTTGACCACGTCACCTTCCGCTGCTTTGAGCGTGATGATACCGCTTTCTTCTGCTGGAAGTTCGAGTGTTGCTTTGTCGGAATCAACCTCTGCAATTGCCTGGTCTTTTTCAACATAGTCACCGTCAGCAACCAACCAAGTTGCAATTTCTACTTCGGATATTGATTCGCCCGGACTCGGGACTTTCATTTCTAGCATAGCCATAATTTCTTTTTTTAAGCTCGTATTATTTTGCGAAAGCAAAGATGTCACTGAACAACTTCGCTAATCTCATTTCGTGTAATTTTTTTGATCCTTCGGCAGAAGCTGCAGAAGCGGAACGACAAATTCCTTGAATTGGTAGGTGACGCATGCTCATCGCGATGTGTGTCCATGCCCCCATATTCGTTGGTTCTTCTTGTACCCAAAGGATATTTTTCGCCTTGTATTTTGCCAAAATGGCATCAATTTGAATTTGAGGAAGAGGATAGAGTTGCTCCACACGAACAAACGCCATGTTTTTCACACCTAGTTCTTCCGCTTTCACTTTCATTTCGTAATAGAATTTACCGCTACAAAGTACTACTGTATCCACCGTTTTTGCAGTTGCTGTCGGATCGTCCAATACTTCTTGGAAGGAACCGCTTGCTAATTCCGCCAGGCTAGATGTTGCAGCTGGATAACGAAGTAACATTTTAGGTGAGAAAACAACCAACGGTTTTCTGAAATCCCTTTTCATTTGTCTTCTCAACAAATGGAAATGGTTCGCGGGCGTGGAAGTATTGACGATTTGCATATTCAAATCAGCACATTGCTGTAAGAATCGTTCCATTCTTCCAGATGAGTGTTCTGCACCTTGTCCTTCGTAACCATGTGGAAGTAACATGACTAGCCCACTTTGTGTTGCCCATTTGTCTTCTCCGGCAGAAATGAACTGGTCGATCATGATTTGCGCTCCGTTGAAGAAGTCTCCAAATTGTGCTTCCCAAATAGTCAACGAGTTTGGTGTCGCTAAAGAGTAACCGTATTCAAATCCAAGAACGCCATATTCCGATAATAGGGAATTGTAAATCGAGAAGTTTGCTTGTTTCTGAGAAAGCAAGTTCAAGGTTTCGATTTCTTCTTCCGTATCTTCTGTTTTCACCACGGCGTGACGGTGGGAGAATGTCCCGCGTTCAACGTCCTGTCCGGAAATACGAACGGGATGTCCTTCGGTTAATAAGGTCGCATATGCTAACATTTCTGCGGAACCCCAGTCCAATTTATCGTTCTTGAATGCGTTTAATCGATCTTCAAATATTTTGGCAATTTTTCGGAAGTATTTTTTCCCTTCTGGAAGCGTGGACAATTTAACACCGAGTTCCAAAAGTTTCTTTTTGTCTAAACCTGTTTTCGGTGAAGCATCAAAATCCTTTTGAGTACCATGGCGGAATTTCTCCCATGTTAAACTCAAGAAATCATATACCAAGGCTTTTTCATTCTTGCGAGAAGCAGTGAATTCATCTTCTAAGAATTGTTGGTATTCTTCTTCGATTTTCTTCGCTTCATCTTTGGATAAAATCGCTTCTCTTTCGAGTTGCTCTAGGTAAATATCCTTCGGATTCGGGTGTTTGGCAATGATATCATACAACTTCGGTTGTGTGAATTTTGGCTCATCCCCTTCGTTGTGTCCGTATTTACGGTAGCAAAGCAAGTCAATAAAAATATCGCGGTGGAATTGTTGTCTGTATTCCATGGCAATTTCGATGGTTTGAACAACCGCTTCGATGTCGTCTCCGTTAACGTGGAAAACGGGACACAAAGTCGTTTTCGCGACATCTGTACAGTAAGTAGATGAACGTGCATCCAAGTAGTTTGTGGTGAATCCAACTTGATTATTGACAACGATGTGAATGGTTCCACCTGCTCGGTATCCATCTAACTGTGCCATTTGAATGGTTTCGTACACGATTCCTTGTCCGGCAATGGCTGCATCTCCGTGAATCAACACCGGACACACTTTGCTTTCGTCGTGAAATACTTGGTCGATTTTTGCACGAGAGATTCCTTCAACAACCGTACTCATTGCTTCGAGGTGAGATGGATTCGGTGCTAAAGTGAGTCCAATTTCTTTGTCGCCATTCATTTTCACATGTGACGTAAATCCTTGGTGGTATTTCACGTCACCGTCAAAATATCCTTCAAAGTCGAATTGTTTACCTTCGAATTCAGAGAAGATGTCACGTGGACGTTTCTCGAAAATATTGGTCAAGGTATTTAAGCGTCCGCGGTGGGCCATTCCCATGACGAAGTATTCCACGCCTAAACTAGATCCTTTTTGAACGAGTGTATCCAAGGCCGGAATTAGAGCCTCACCACCTTCAATCGAGAATCGTTTTTGTCCTACGAATTTTTTACCCAGAAAAGATTCAAATCCCGAAGCTTCATTCAATTTCTTGAAGATTTGAATCTTGCGGTTTTTATCAAAAGATGGACGATTATTTAATTCAATTTTATTTCGGAACCAATCGATGCGGTCTGGATCACGCATGTAGATGTATTCGATTCCAATGGATTGACAATAGGTTAATTCCAAATGCGCAATGATATCGCTTAATTTCGCCGCACCGATACCGATTTCTTCACCGGCTTGAAAAACGACATTTAAGTCAGCTTCGCTTAATCCGAAATTTGAAATTTCAAGCGTTGGTGTATATTTCCTACGCTCACGAACTGGATTCGTTTTGGTAAAAAGATGTCCTCGCGTTCGGTAGCCAGTGATGAGGTTTAATACTTTAAATTCTTTGATGTAATTCTCCGGAATGATTCCTTTGTCCTCAAAATTTGTTTGGGCAAATTCGAATCCTTCGAAGAATTTACCCCAACTACTATCTACATTCTCTGGGTTCTGACGGTATTGTTCGTACAGGTAGACGATGGCATTAACATCGGCATTTCCCACATATGAAATCTTGTCCATTCGCTTCAATCCTTTTATTTCGCAACAAAGTTAGGAATTTGAGCTTAAAATGAAGGAAATGTTAAGTCAAGATTAAGTCGTTTTACTGGTCAGTTGTTTACAGGAAATCGCTGCATTATTTTGCGTTTCAATGAACATTAGTTGGGCGTTAGTCCTTTACCTATTGGGACTTAAGCTTTCCTGTACGATTTGGTGGTCTTAGAAATTCACCTTGCAAAGCCACGCGTTTAGCTAGCACGAAAGCATTACTGCGCAAAAAAAATGCGGAATAAAAAACAAAGCAACACATTTCACTCCGCTTTAAAATTGTGACAAACAAAAAAAGGCTCCAAGTGGAGCCTTTTTAGGAGTGAATTCGATTTTTATTTTTTCACGAAGCGTTTTGTCACAGCGTACTCATCAGAATGGATTCTGATTTGGTACATGCCTTGAGCAAGGTTGCTGGTGTTCATTTTCATGATCGCCTCTTGACTTACTTGAACCACTTGAAGTACTTTTCCGCTCAGGTCAAGGATTTCAATGCTAGTAACATCCGTATCAATGTTTTGCATGTCCACGAACAATTCGTTTTCGGTTGGATTCGGGTACACAGAAATAGCATCCAATGGATTTTCCGTAAGTCCACTTGACGCAGTAATATTGATTAGGTAATCTTCCACTTCTCCGTATGTACTTTGACCACATGGATCGATAGCACCGTCAACAGAATAGGAAACACGTACACGCATGCGAACGTTTCCGATTGTTGCAGATGTTGGAACGGTAAAGTTGAACACATTTGACCATCCAGCGGCAACAAGTACATAGGCAACTTGCTCTCCTGGATCACTGAAACTATTATTATTGTTGAAATCAATCCACCCAGCAACTTCGTCGTCAGTGTATGCTTGAGCCGTTTGACCAATGATTCCCGGTAGAATAGTCAAGTCATACGCCGTTCCTTTTGCTAAAGAAGTTGTGATGCTTGTGTAATCGCCGTATCCACCAGTTGAACAACTTGTCGTGTTGTTGATCGTATTCAAAGTAACGGTATTGATGTATTCATCACATGTAGCAGAAGAACCAGCACATGGTCCAGTCATTGCTGCAACAATGATGTAGTTGTTTTTGATTTCACTATCCGAACCTTGTGCATTTGTTGCAGTCAAGGTGATGGTGTATTGTCCAACCGTATTGAAAGTAATTTGTGGATTTTGGCTTGTAGCACTTGTTCCTGCTGCATACGCCCATCCAGTCGCTGGAGCAACTGTCCATGCCCATGAAGTTGGAAGACCTGTTGTTAAATCCGTAAATTGAACCGTCGTTGCCGGTGTTACATTCGTTTGATTTGCAACAAAGTTTGCCACAGGAGCTGTAGGAACGACCACTGAACAAGGATCATTTGATCCCGCTAGTTGCAAAACACCAGAGTTTGTTGGGTCTAACCAAGGTTTCAACTGACGATTAGTCGCTGTTCCATTGCTTGTCCAGTGGAACGCAACTTTACCATATTGGTCCGGAGCAGTTTGTGCGGTACAAAACGATCCACCACCTGTCAAAGTTCCGATTACGTATCCTTGCGAACTGTTAAATAATGGAGATCCAGATGAACCACCTTCTGTTACACCGTATCCATTTGTATTGGATGTCCAAGTTACTCGCCAGTGTGAACCAGTAGCTGTACCCCATTGCGTGCTCACTGTATTTCCTGTAAAAGTGGAGATTTTCTTGATGTCTCCAGCTGGATGATGAATTCCAACTCCACCAGTCGTTGCAGCGGTGTTTGCATTCCACCCATTCCAATAGGCATTAAATGCTGTAGATTTTAATTGTGTGATAATGGTCGCCTCATTCGTTGCAGAACCCATTTTAACCAACAAGAAATCTGATCCAGATGTTCCTCCACCGTCACCTGCATCGGCGATGCGTAAACACCCAGTAATGAAATGACTTGCCAAAGATCCTACTGTTGTTGGATTCGTACAAGTTGGCGCTTCGTAGCCAAAGTAGAACTTCCATTGTGTCATATTTGCGGTTGTCGCATTCACCCCACAATGAAGAGCCGTTAAAAAGTATGGTTTACAGTCAGCACCAGTATTGTTGATTAATGTTCCTGAACACCATCCAGCTTGTGCGCCTTCCACAACGTATAAACGAGCCACACCGCGTTTTTCATCCTGCCAAGGATCTCCAACAGGTGTACAGTTTACGTTTACTTCACACGGATCAGACTCATTGATTTTTTGAGCACTTGGATTTCCAGTTGAACGGTAATTGTACATGATGCGGTCCATGTCAATCACGGACGGCGTTGTGTATTTTGGTTCTGTTAAGGTCAAAACCAATTTATCTCCGAAACACAAGGCTGCGTTCTGACGAAAATGTTCTTGCACGTCAGCAGCGGTCATGATTGGATGAACATCTTGTCCTTTCATGTTCTGAATACGCAAGGTTGTTCCACCGTAGATTTTAAATGTTTCAAACAAGAAACTAATCGCTTCTGCACCTGGAGCATTGACAATTAATTGCCATTGACGGTCGCCGTTTGATAAGGTAGACCAGATTCCGCTGTTTGCGGTATTGACATTTGTTAATCGAGCCACGGCGATGCGGTAAAGCAAGCCTTGACGGTCTCTCATTGCGTCTTCCTCTGCTAATTGTGCACGGTTTGGTGCTTCTACAGATCGAACGGGAATGTTTTTGGAGAATTCAAATTTGTTGATTGCTGACATGTTGGATTGCCCGAATACATTCGAACTCATCAACAACACCAATATCAACATGGAGTGTACTAATTTTTTCATGGTTTCATAGTTTGTTGTAATTTCACCTCAAAAATAGAATAATTTCTTAATTTTCAAGGTTATGTTGCGTGTTTGTTTGGTAGAAGATGAACAAAGTTTGATTGAACTCATTTCGTTAAACCTCGAAATGGAGGGCTATCACGTTCACTGTTTTTCGGATGGACAACGCGCATTGGATGTTTTATCTAAACCCTTTCATTTTGACTTGATTATTTTGGATGTCATGTTACCGCATGTGAATGGATTTGACATTTGCCGCGAAATACGAAAACACGATGCTACGCCCATTTTGTTTTTGTCCGCGAAGGGAACTACAGCAGATCGCGTTGCTGGACTCAAACTAGGAGCGAACGATTACTTAGCAAAGCCATTTGACTTAGAGGAATTATTATTGAAAGTACAAATTCTGACACAGGGACTTGTCAGCACAGAGGCTCAAAAATTCATGAAAATCGCTGATTTTCGAGTTGATTTCACCACCTATACGGTACAAGGTGCTGATGGAGTAGCGGCCCATCAGTTTTCTAAGCGCGAAATTGAATTACTGGCCTTGTTTCATGAGAAAGAAGGAAAGGTAATTTCCCGCAGCGAAATATTAGATCGTGTTTGGGGGACCGATCAATTTCCAACAACCCGTACCATCGATAATTACATTTTGGTGTTCCGAAAATTATTTGAGCCGGATCCTAAAAATCCAAAGCACTTCTTTTCCATTCGAGGAGTGGGATACAAGTTTGTTTCTTAGTGTTCAACCGCAGCAATTTCTTCCGGTTGGTGCTTGTGCTTAAATAGCACTGCGAACAAGACCGCCACCACTAAACAATATCCCGCAAAGGTAATCCAGGTGAAATGCCAATTGGTCGTTCCATCTGCATAGGTAAAATACTGATCGATGATCCAGCTACTGACAATCGTTCCGAAGTAAGCCCCAAATCCATTGGTCATCATGATGAAAAGTCCTTGTGCACTCGAACGCATGCTGGAGTCCGTAGTCGTTTCGATATACATCGATCCAGAGATCAAGAAGAAATCGAAGGCCATTCCGTAAACGATACACGATAACACGATGAACACACTTCCCATTGGCACCATACCGAATGCAAAGAATCCGTAACGCAGTACCCATGCGAACAAAGCAAAAAGCATCACGTTTTTCATACCGAATCGCTTCAAGAAAAAAGGAATGGTTAAAATGAATGCTGTTTCCGAAAACTGTGAAATGGAGTAGATGATGGTTGAATATTTCTCTACAACGGATCCTGAAGGGAAGCCACTTAGAAAAGCGTCACCGTACATGTTTGACAATTGTAAGGCAGCACCAAGTAACATCGAGAACGCAAAAAACAAAGCCATTTTGTAATTAGCGAACAAGCGAAAAGCATCCAATCCGAGTTGTGAAATCAATGATTTCTTCTCGCTGTTTTTTCCTTGCGGTGTGCAAGCGGGTAGGGTAAACGCATAGATTCCTAATAAAATCGCTGTCACACCTGCAATCACAAATTGCATGGAATTATCCTTGCTCCCTGTTAAATTCGTTGTCCACATGGCAGCAATAAATCCAATTGTCCCCCAAACACGAATGGGAGGAAAATCTTTGACCACATTGCCATTGTGCATGTTAAGAATACGGTAAGAAACGGAGTTTGACAAAGAAATGGTTGGCATGTAGCAAATCATTCCGGCGAAAATCACCCAATACAGGACATCGTATTCCGGCATGTTTGAGAAGAAAGGAACGTTTTCTTGAACGAAGGTAAGGTTTGGGATGAGCAACAAAATGCTTCCGTAGCAAATGTGCAATAAGCCATACAGACGTTCGGCGCGCATCCATTTGTCTGCAATGATTCCGATGATGGAAGGCATGAGGATTGAAGACAAGGCCAAAGTGGAAAAAATGGCTCCGAATTGACCGAAGGTCCAACCTTTGCCTACTGTACAATACGTTCCAATGGTTGTTAACCAAGCTCCCCAGACGAAGAACTGTAAAAAGCTCATCGCTGTTAATTTGTACTTGATTGTCGAAATGGAGGTGTTAATCGCGTCGTTTGATTTCATCACGTATTTTAGAGGCTAGTTCATAATCTTCATTGTCAATCGCCTCTGTCAGTTGATTCGAAAGTTCTTCTAAATCAACATCCTTCCATTCATTTCCAGCTGCGGAAAAAATCGGATCGTCTTCATCTTCATCTTCAAAATCAAAGGTATCATCATGTGCATTTTCAGCTCCTCCAACTTCATCCAATATTTTTCCTAGCGTAAAAATAGGAGCATTGAAACGTACGCCTATCGCAATTGCATCAGACGTTCGACTATCGATTTCGGTTTGTTGTCCGTCTCGCTCGCAGATTAACTTTGAATGAAAGACTCCTTCATGAAATTTATAGATAATTATTTCTTTTACACTGACCCCAAAGGATTTGCAAAAAGATTTGAATAAATCGTGGGTGAGGGGACGGGAGGGAACCATTTTCTCTAATTCCACTGCAATTGCTTGTGCCTCGAATCCACCAATGACGATGGGCAACTTGCGTTTTCCAGCGACCTCAAGTAGGGTAAGGACGTATGAGCCAGACTGTGTTTGGCTATAAGCGATTCCTGTAATTTCCAACTTGATTTTCTGCATGTGCGTTGTGTTTAACGAAGATACGAATTAATGTTGAGTTGCTTTGAAGCGTTTAACGGCTTCCACTAATCTTGGAATTACCTCAAAAGCATCACCAACCACACCATAATCTGCCGCTTTGAAGAACGGAGCTTCCTTGTCTGTATTCACGACAACGATCACTTTGGATCCGTTCACCCCAGCTAAATGCTGAATTGCGCCGGAGATTCCAACGGCAATGTACAAGTTTGGACGAATTGCCACTCCTGTTTGTCCTACGTGTTCGTGGTGAGGTCTCCAACCGATGTCTGCTACTGGACGCGAACAAGCTGTTGCTGCGCCAAGTGCTGTTGCCAATTCTTCGATCATTCCCCAGTTCTCTGGACCTTTCAATCCACGTCCTGCGGAAACCACTAATTCTGCTTCCGGTAATGGAATACTTCCTTCTGGTTTTTTCGTTTCTAATACATTTATCGCTGATGTTCCTGCTAATCCACTTGTTTCTTCCACGGAACATGCACTTCCTGTTTTTTCAGGTTGGATGCTATTTGGCAATAAAGAAATGATGCGTTTTTCGCTGGCTACTTTCACGTATCCCACTGCTTTACCGGAGAATACGTTTACTTTAATCGTTCCATCTGCTTCCGGAATGGCAATTGCGCCAGCTACTAATCCAGCGTTCATGCGAACAGAAAGTCTTGGAGCGACAGCTTTTCCATAAATATCATGCGAGAAAATAACCGTTGAAGCAGCAACTTGATCTGCGACAGCCGCTACTAAACGCGCGAGTTGTTGTGGATCTTCTCCGTCCACGGAACGGTCAACTACGACCTTTGTCGCACCGTATTCGCCTAGTTGAGCTAGTTGCTCATTCGAAGCAGAACCATTTGTGATCACTGTCACATCACCGCCTAATTTTTTACCGTAAGTCACTGTTTCCAAAGCTGCTTTGGATAATCCAGTTGTTGAATTGATATATACGAGTACCATGATCTTTTCTTAAATTACTTTTGCTTCGTTGTGTAATAGCTCGACAAGCTCATCCATGTTGGAAGGGTCGATCATCTTCACAGATGATTTCGCATTTGGAATGCTGTAGGAAACGTAGCTACTTAAATCTGCAACTGCTTCAGCAGGAATAACGGTTAAGGGCTTCGTTCTAGCCGCCATGATTCCGCGCATGTTTGGAATGCGCTGTTCTGCCATTCCTTTTGCACAGGAGATCACCGCTGGCGTTTGGACTTCTACAACTTGAACACCTCCAACGATTTCGCGTTCCAAGGTCAATTTCGTTCCGTTAACATCTAATTTAGTCGCCAAGGAAACAAATGGAAGGTCCATTGCTTCTGCAATCATTCCACCTACTTGAGAACCGTTGTAATTGATGGTTTCTTTACCCGTCAAAACGATGTCGAATCCTTTTGCTTTCGCGTAAGAAGAAATCTGCATGGCAACGAAATAGGCGTCTTTTGGATCTGCATCGATGCGCACAGCTTCATCCGCACCAATCGCCAAGGCTTTACGGATAATGGATTCATCTGTTGTAGTTCCAACTGTGATGATCGTTACGTTTCCACCGATAGACTCCTTTAACTCAAGCGCACGAACAAGTGCATACCACTCGTCATAGGGATTAACAATATATTGAACTCCATTTTCATCGAACTGCGTACTGTTGTTTGTAAACGCAATTTTAGAAGTGGTATCTGGAGCTTTACTGATGCAAACCAAAATATTCATGTTCTAATCTTTTAAAAGTGATGCAAATTTAAGGAAATAAATCTACCAAAATCAGAGATTTTTCTTCGTGAAATAAATTTAATAATTCAATGCGAGTGCGAACAATACAGCAGAGAAAAAAGTCAACAATGCGACCTTCTTTAGTTCCGGGTCTAGGCTTGCTGGCACAGCGGTTAAAAACACTTTTTTCAAGTGAATGAAGAGCAATACACTTGGAATCAAGGATAGAAAAAGAATAAAATTGTCTGTCGTAATGGCCAATAAATAAACGGTTGTCCACCACGTTAATGCGCCACCTATGATTAAGAAGGCATGGTAGATTTTTCCTTTTTTGAAGCCTAACTTGACAATCATGGTCTTTTTCGCTGATTTCCGGTCGTTTTCAATGTCCCGCAGGTTGTTCAAGTTCAAAACCGCAGTACTCCAGAGTCCGATGGTAATGGCTGGAAACAAGACCAACCATTCAAAACTGAGTCCATATAACTGAAAAACACCGAGTACGCTCACTAATCCAAAGAAAATAAAGACCATCAGGTCTCCGAGTCCACGGTAACCGTAGGCATTTTTTCCAACGGTGTAGGTAATCGCTGCGAGAATGCAGAGTCCTGCGAGTACTAAGTACACAAACATGGACTGAGACGTTAAATTCTTCGCACTGATGGCAATGAGTGAAATCGCTGCGGAGGCTGATAGGAGTGAGGTCAGAAAAATGCCGCGTTTCATTTCTTTTTGGGTAATTAATCCAGCTTGAATGGTTCGTTTTGGTCCAACGCGG
>CAIOSO010000121.1 GCA_903860985.1 uncultured Flavobacteriales bacterium | reverse complement strand
TTGCTAATCAACTGTTGAAATCTGGAACCTCTATTGGAGCAAATGTTCGTGAAGCTCAACACGCGGAATCCAAATTTGATTTTATTCACAAACTTAAAATTGCTTCTAAGGAATGTGAGGAAACTATTTATTGGCTCGAAATCTGTAAAGCCAGTTATTCTTTAAACTGTGATACACTCCTCTCGGAATCTCAACAAATTGGAAAATTGCTCAGTCGCATCATTTCTACCGCTAAACGAAATTCCTAAGATTTCTTCAACTAAAAACGTTTAGCGAAGCGAACAAATCATTAGCAGATTTTTACCGAGCTTGTTTCTACGATGCACAATGAACTGTTAGCTAAGCGAACAAAACATTGGTTTAGTGCTCAGTGCCTAGTGCTCAGTTCAGGTATTTATACCAATGGTGGTTTCGATTTTAATTTCTGCGATGCACAATGAACTGTTAGCGAAGCGAACAAAACATTAGCAGATTAGCACATTAGCACATTGGCACATTATCAGACCGCCTCGCGGTCTACACCCCTTCATTCGGCAACTTCATCCGCATCTTATGCAAAATCACTGCGAGAATTGCACTCACTGCGAGCAAGGTGATGAGGGAAATAAGGTGGTTGCAGTATTCGGTGATGAAGCCCATGAAAAGTAAGATGAAGGCATTCGTGGAGACGATGTAGAAGGACGCTTTGCGGTGCGAAAGTTTGAAGTAATCAAGAATGACATGGTGCACATGGGTGCGGTCTGGTGAGAATGGGTTACGTCCATTTTGAATGCGAATGGTGAATACGCGAATGGAATCAAAAATGGGCATAAACAAGGCTGAAATGATCAACAAGGGGAGATTCGAGATGTAACTCATACTGATGTCCTCGTGGTAATCTTTGGAGAGGATGTTGATGGCAATTGCTGCGATTAAAAAGCCGATAAACAAACTTCCGGTGTCTCCCATGAAGATGCGTTTGTCTTTGGAGACGTTGTAGCGTAGAAAGGCGATGAAGGATCCGACCATCGAAAGGCAGACGGACATCATCATGTAATCTTCGAGGGAATAATAGGTGATGGCAAAGAAGGTAAAGAACAAGGCGCCTAACGAAGAAGCGAGTCCGTCAATACCGTCAATGAGGTTATACGCGTTGATGTAAAATACGACCACTAAGAAGGCAAGTGGGATGCAAATCCAATGTGGGATTTCGTGAATACCCAGGAATCCGTGTAGGTTCGTGATCTGGAAGTCTGGGGAAAGGAACAACATCGTGGTGGCAATCACTTGCATCATAATCTTGTTCCACGGACTAATTCCAGTCATATCGTCCTTCAAGCCGGTAAAGAAAATCACGAGACACGATGGAATCAAGAACATCGCTCGGGAAGTCACAAAGAACTGCTCGGCAATGCTTAAGCTGATGACTAAAATGATAAAGAAGGTGACTCCGCCAAAACTTGGGACATGCTGAGAGTGCGAACTGCGGTCCGTCATCTTCTGGAATAGTCGTTTTAACTTCACGACTTGAATAATCACGGGTGTAACGAAGTACATCACCATGAAACTGGAAACGAAGAAGAATAGCAGTAAAGAGAATATATAAACGCTCATTGTTTGATAGACGAATATTCATAGCAAAGGTAGCTTGATTCAGCTAGTTAACTTAGACTACCCCATTAAAAAATTACATAAAATAAAGAATACTGTAGTTTCTCTTATTTTCATTCGTCCTCATCGGATTCGAATTCCAACTCGATGTCTTCGTTCCAGTGAATGATTTTCATCCGCTTATCCGCCGTGTGTTTGGTTTCCATCAAAATCTCTTCAATAGGCTTGCGGCTAATCATGGCTATCTTGATTCGGATGCTTTTGATAAAGGTCTCTCGGCGTTTTTTCAGGGTTTCATAGGACAAGCCCTCCTCGTTGAAGTATTCGTTCAAGGCGGAAAGTTCCATTTCTCCGTGACGTTGGATCAAACACATCAAATCCCATTCGCTCGTCGTGAAATCTGATCGACGCAATTTTTTTTGTCCACGCTGCAAGAATTTCAACTTGTGCATGCGACGGATGTAAAACAACATCGTAAAGAGCAAGAAATTTAAAATTAAGGAAATCCATAGGTAGTCTTCCTTCGGGAAAAGTTTGAGGACGGAAACTTTTTGGTAAATTGGATACTGCCCTACTGTAAATTCTTTCAGGTCATCAAATTTTTGCACCTTGATCACGTAATCGTTGCTACTATTGGAATTCGACTGTGCATACAGTAGGTACTCATTGTTCTTAGATGATGTTATTTTAGACATCGTCAACACCAATGGATTCTCGTAGGATGTCCATTTGTTTTGACGGATATTTAGTTCAATCAATCGGTTATTCATTCGCAAGACCCCATTCGGAAGGTTAATATTGAGGTCCATCAGTTTAAAATCCTTGTACAAGAGTTCATTGACTTCGCCGAGCTTCTCCCATGATTTTTTTTGACAATCATACTTCCAGCAATCGCGCAAATAGGTGTCGTCTAAGTAATTGCGATTTACCCCACCAATGAGGTAAAATTTATTGTTTTCGGCTAAGAATACCGGTCCGGACCTCGGCGAAGGACTTTCCTTACTCTTCGTGATTACCTCAAACCATTCCTTTGCTTGTGGCACGTAGCGGGTAAACACATTTTTCACTTGAAAAAATCCGTATCCACCAAACATAAACACGCTATTGTTCCATGCAAACATCGGTGCGCCATATTGATTTTTGTGTGGAAAACTATGGTCAATCCGCTTCAAGGTGTCTTGTTTCAATACATACACATTCCCGCAACTAGTACTCACAAAGTAGTAGCTCTTTGCACTCATCGCTAACACTTTGGTCATGTCCATCATCTCCATAAACGGAACATCTCCCGCATAGACATACGGATGCTTGACCCAACGATTGGATCCGGGTTTCTGTGTCCAGTAATGCGT
Organism: uncultured Flavobacteriales bacterium; assembly: GCA_903860985.1. GTDB lineage: Bacteria > Bacteroidota > Bacteroidia > Flavobacteriales_D > Crocinitomicaceae > UBA952. The sequence continues at coordinate 4,326 of CAIOSO010000121.1, read as the reverse complement.
TGAATCGTCCAGGACAAAGAATTGGTCACTGTGGTTGTTGTAGACAAGCTGTGCTTTGTCGGATACGTTCATCTGCGCTATCGAGATGGTTGATAGGAGAAGGAGGATTGTGGTGAGGATGGATAGTTTCATGTTGGTTGTTTTTAGTCCGGTGGCTAATGTGCTAGTGTGCTTCCGCCGCGGCGGAGTGCCAATGTGCTAATGGGTAGCTGTTGGCTCTTCGCAAGCGAAGATAGGTTTCCTATAATCTTTGTAGGCGCAGGGCATGCTCTCTGCTCTCTCTCTACGCTCTTCTATTCAACCCCTACAGGGTTGTGGTTTATTGGCAGTTGTTTATTGTATGGAGGTTTGACCCCTTCAGGGTCGGTACACACAATGCTCCGTGCCGTTATCTATACTAATTATAGATTGGTGTTTAATTTCTACTATCAACAATAATCTTTTTGCTCCGCCGCGGCGGAGCAAACAAATCATTGGCAAATTGGCAGATTGGCAAATTAGCACATTTTTTCAGGGCCTAGAAGAAATGCTTCGGGACCCACATTGTGAAAAGCGAAGAAAATTTCAACTGTTTGAGGGTCAAATTCATTTGGCTCGAGTTTTGAAATTTTAGACCAAATGTATTATCGATAAAAAGAAATCCACACTGAGCACTGAGCACTGAGCACTATTCACTAGTCACAAGTCACTAATCACAATATTTCCCCAACAAAAACCCTGTCGACCCATCATGCTCCCCGACTTCTTGTTTATTGATTTCGTCAAGAATGCTGGTCGCCAATTGTTTTCCTAGTTCTACTCCCCATTGATCGTAGCTGAAGATGTTCCAGATGACTCCTTGAACAAACAATTTATGCTCGTAAAGGGCAAGCAAGGACCCTAGGTTTGCGGGTGTTAATTGTTCGATTAAGAGGGTGTTGGTCGGTTTGTTTCCAGCAAAGACTTTAAACGGCAATAAAAATGCCGCTTGTTCTCCGGTGATGTGTTGTTTTTCAAATTCTGCGCTTACTTGCTCGGATGTTTTTCCCATGAGCAAAGCTTCTGTCTGTGCAAAGAAATTAGCCATGAGCTTGTCGTGGTGGTCGGTGTTGCCGTATAACGACTTTTTAAAGCCAATAAAGTCCGTTGGAATCAGTTTGGTTCCCTGATGGATCAGCTGAAAAAAGGCATGCTGCGAGTTGGTTCCTGGTTCACCCCAAATGATGGTGCCCGTTTGATAATTGACCGCTTGACCATCGCGACCCATGCTTTTACCGTTGCTCTCCATGATGCCTTGTTGCAAGTATGGCGCGAGTTTTTGCAGGTATTGCGTGTAGGGAATCAGCGCCTCGCTTTCGGATCCGTAAAAGTTGTTGTACCAAATGCTCAAGAGCGCCATGATGACAGGCATGTTTTCCTCAAAAGGTGCCGTTTGAAAATGGGTGTCCATGTCAGCAGCGCCGTCGAGTAATTGTTCGAACTGCTCATAACCGATGACCAACGCAATGGATAATCCCACCGCACTCCACAAGGAAAAGCGTCCCCCTACCCAATCCCACATCGGGAAGATATTGTCAGGAGCGATGCCAAATTCTTGTACTTTTTGCAGGTTGGTGGAAACCGCCACAAAATGCGCCGCAATATCGGATTCGCTTCCTTCTTTCAAAAACCATTCGCGAATGGTTTGCGCATTGGTCAGCGTTTCTTGTGTGGTAAATGTCTTGGAAACAATGACAAAAAGTGTGGTTTCAGGATTCACTTTCTTGAGGACCTCCTGCATGTGGTCGCCGTCTACGTTCGATACAAAATGGACGTTTAAGTGATTTTGGTAGAACGCTAATGCGTCAGCAAGCATGGCTGGACCCAAATCGGAACCACCGATGCCGATGTTCACGACGTCAGTTATTGACTTGCCCGTAAATCCTTTGTGTGAACCCGAAATGATTCGTTCGGAAAAATCCTTGATTTGTGCTTTGACACCAGCTATCTCTGTTCGGATATCCACTCCATCGACAAGCAAGGGACTCGTTTCCTTGGAACGCAACGCAGTATGCAAAACCGCACGGTTCTCTGTTTGATTAATCAGGTCACCTCCCACATAGTTCTCAATTGCCGTAGAAAGTCCCATTTCACTAGCCAACTCATGCAAAAGTGTCATGGTTTCCGCTGTAATTCGATTCTTGGAATAATCCAAAAGGAAGTCCTTCCATTCCATGTGGAATTTTGCCGTTCGCTGTGCATCTTCCGCAAATAAATCTTGCATGCGCAGGTCTTTGTTCGCGTCAAAATGCGCTTGCAGTTTTTGCCAAGCAGCTGTTTGGGTGGGGTTTAGTGTATGTAGGGGCATTATTTTATTTTATTTTCAGTGATTTAATTTAGCGCAAAACTCAAGACAGTTATGGTCATTGCGATAAAAGTAGTATGTTGAAATCTCATTTTTCCAAACCAATAATGGCATTGAATTCTCATTTTTCCAAACCAATAATGGTGTTAAATTCTCATTTTTCCAAACCAATAATGGCATTATAATCTCATTTTTCCAAACCAATAATCGTGTTTAGTAGTCAATATAAAAACCCAAAATGCCATAGCGGAATGACATTAAGGTAGCCTTGTTCGATATTATCTTTGACGACAAACGCATTTGCTTGATTTGCCAGTTGCTTTTGCCCCTTATTCTTCCCCCCTAATTCAAAATGATACGCTGCAATGGCGAAGTCAACAAAGTTAGAACTGGTAGGCTGATGTAAAACACGCGTTTGATTCAAAAAAAAGGTTTCGCGTTGGTTGCCAATATTGGCCTGATCTGCAGTGATTACCGTGCTAAGGTTTGTATTATCAAGATAAACTTTATCGATCTTGGCCAAAGCACGAACCCCTTGTGTATCTGACCTTAATTGAGCGAGCATACCGGCTTCTTCCAAATAAAGTAAGTAGTCAGCAATGTTATTTCGGCTAATACCGAGTAACTCTGCCATTTTACTCATGTTGGGCTTGAACGGAACACTTTGAGCAATTACGGCAAGCAATTGCTTGAGTTTGCGACCTGTTGACACATTCATTTGCGCATAAGTAGGAATATCAACTTCTAACGTTTGGTTGATGACCTGCCAAAGGCGCATTTCGAAATCTGGCTCTTGTGCAAAAGGATAATACCCTTGCTTCAGGTACTGCCCAAAAGCCACCAAAGGCAATGGCAGTTTGCTGAAATCTGCTTGGTGCGACAAAAGCTGTTCAAGCGTATATACAGGGAATTCAAGACCTTTAAACACATACAAATACTCTCTAAACGATAAACCTTGCATGGTGTACAAAACTGCTCTGCGGCTAAGGTCTGAGCTCCCTTTTTTCAGGTCTAATATGGAAGAACCTGTAAAGACTACCTGTAGCTGTGGGTGATAATCATAAATGAGTTTCAGTTCAGTTGCCCATTGAGGATACTTATGAATTTCATCTATAATGAGATGAGTCCCCCCAGATTGCACAAATTGTGCGGCTAGTTCGGTGAGACGTGTACTGGCAAAATAAAAATCTTCGACCGTGACATATAACGACTTTTGTGGGTCGAGCTCGGTTTTGATGTATTGCAAGACCAAGGTTGTTTTACCCACACCACGAGGTCCCGTCAGGCCAATCAACCTATTTTTCCAGTTGATATTAGCATAAGCATAGCGCTTGAAGCTGACATCAACTTGCGCTATTAAGCTTTTAGAATAGTGGAAAAGTTGTTCCATGGTTTGTACTTAAAGTACAAATATACATATATTGCACTATGACAGTGCGTTTTTTAGTTTTTTTTGCACTATTGCAGTGCATTATAAGAAAGGGTCCTCTGCTAAAAGCTCATTTTGCTTACCAATAATCCACTCTCGCTCTCCGCTCTCTTTCTCCGCTCTCTTTCTCTCCGCTCTCGCTCTGTTTCTCGCTCTGTTACCTTCCAAAATCATCTTGCACACGCACAATATCATCTTCATTGGAAGGATTACTTGCATCCGTGTGTTGCCAAATTTCAGCAATAATCGCATCGGCGTTGAGGCCTACCAAGCGGTGACGCTCACCTTGCGCGAGTTTAATCGTTTGACCTTCTGTGTAATGCACGAGCTCGCCTTCTTGGTCGTTGTCTGAACGTACAATACCAACAGTTCCCTGCACCACTTTCCAGATCTCTGCACGACGATTATGGTATTGCCACGATAGGCGCTGACCAGCAGCCACGACCAATAATTTTGGACTAAGCTTGCCACCAATGGTCAAAGTATTCACATCGAGTCCATCAAAAAAGGCATCCGAAAAAGCCTGGGCTTGTGTTTCGTCAATGACGTAGAACGCTCCCCATGGACGTGTGAG
>CAIOSO010000120.1 GCA_903860985.1 uncultured Flavobacteriales bacterium | reverse complement strand
GCTAATTGACGCACGACTTCTCCGCGTTTTGGTGCGGGAATTTTACGCCATTCAACGTAAGCACCTTGTGCTTTTTCAATTAAAGCATTGTAATCTGCTGCTGTAGCAGATTGAACAGAAGCAATTAATTTTCCATCTACAGGCGAGATGGAGTCAATAGTTGCTCCAGTTGTATTCATCCAGTTACTTCCTGTAGAAGCCCCCGAATTTGTGGATTGAATTCCGAGCTGAGCTAGAATTCCTTTCATTTCTTCTGATCCGATTGTTGACATAGTTGATTGTTTTGTTGGACAAATTTACACATTTCTATTGCTTAGAATGGTAACTTAAGTAGAAGTACCGCAGAATTTCCTTTTGTCGCTGGCTTTCTGTCCGCCGGACCTTCATTTTAGGGATATCTTTTGTATTTTTGCCATTCAAAATCAATGTTATGTATCGCTCGCACACTTGTGGTGAATTAAGAATGGAAAATGTAGGGAACACCGTAACCTTAGCAGGTTGGGTACAACGTTCCCGCGATTTAGGTGGGATGACTTTTGTGGATTTACGCGATCGTTATGGAATCACTCAGTTGGCATTTAACATGGAAGTAAATGCTGAATTATGTGAACAAGCACGAAAGTTGGGACGTGAATACGTGATTCAAGTGACGGGTACAGTCATTGAACGCAGCAGCAAAAACCGCAACATGCCTACTGGAGAGATTGAAATCAATGTTGACGAAATCAAGATCTTAAACGCAGCTAAATTGCCACCATTTACCATTGAAGACGATACGGATGGAGGAGATGAAATCCGCATGCAATACCGTTACTTAGACTTGCGCCGTAATCCAGTTTTGGAGAAATTGCGCTTGCGTAACCGTGTGTCATTGGAAACGAGAAAATACTTGGACGCTAAGGATTTCTTAGATGTCGAAACACCGGTCCTCATCAAGTCGACACCGGAAGGCGCACGTGATTTCGTCGTGCCAAGTCGTATGAACGAGGGACAATTCTACGCATTGCCACAATCGCCACAAACCTTCAAACAATTGTTGATGGTGAGTGGGTTCGACCGTTACTATCAAATCGTAAAATGTTTCCGCGATGAGGATTTACGTGCCGATCGTCAGCCAGAGTTTACACAAATCGACTGTGAAATGGCCTTTGTGGAGCAAAACGATATTCTAGAAATGTTTGAAGGATTAATCAAACATTTGTTCGCGGAAGTACGTGGCGTGAACTTCGAAGGAGCTTTCCCACGAATGAGCTATACAGAAGCAATGGAACGTTATGGTTCTGATAAACCAGACATCCGTTTTGGAATGGAATTCGTTGACCTAACGGAAATTGCACAACAAAAGGAATTCGTTGTATTCAATAGCTCAGAGATGGTTCTAGGAATCAACGCAGTTGGCTGTTCGGAATACACGAGAAAACAATTAGACGAGTTAACCGAATGGGTGAAACGTCCACAAATCGGCGCCAAAGGATTGGTATACGTGAAATGCAATGTAGACGGCACCTTTAAATCAAGCGTGGACAAATTTTACGAGGAGTCCGACTTGAAAGCCATGGCTGAAAAAGCAGGAGCACAACCAGGAGATTTGTTGTTGTTGTTAAGCGGTGAAACAGCGAAAACCAGAAAGCAAATGAATGAACTTCGTTTGTTAATGGGAACGCAACTTGGCTTGAGAAATCCAAATGAATACGCACCATTGTGGGTTTACGACTTTCCATTATTAGAGTGGGATGAGAACAGTGAGCGTTTCCATGCGATGCACCATCCATTTACTTCTCCGAAACCAGAAGATTTACATTTAATCAATACAGAACCAGGAAAAGTACGTGCGAACGCCTATGACCTTGCCATGAACGGCGTGGAATTAGGAGGAGGATCGATTCGTATTCACGACAGAGAACTGCAATCGCGCATGTTCGACTTACTTGGATTCACCAAAGAAGAAGCGCAAGCACAATTCGGATTCTTGATGAGTGCCTTCGAATACGGAGCGCCGCCACACGGTGGATTAGCCTTCGGATTAGATCGATTGGTGGCAACGATGGGTGGATCAGAGTCCATTCGCGACTACATCGCGTTCCCGAAAAACAACAGTGGAAGAGACACGATGATTGATGCACCATCACCATTGAACGACGCACAATTAAAAGAATTGGGGATTAAATTGTCCTAAGTTGAAAAATTGTTGAATTTTTGCTCAACTTTTGTTTAAAACGTTTGTTACAATGGATAGGAAGTCACTCGCACTTCTGCTAATTTTACTGTACCATAAATTCCCTTATTCTCATTGCTAACCAGCTCAGTATGAACGCACGCATCGAAAAAATACAAGCAGAAATCGCTGATTTAAGACAGCAATTGGTGGATCATCCGCTTTATGCTCAAATTCAAACGTTGGAAGATTTCCAATACTTCATGGAACAGCATATTTTTGCTGTTTGGGATTTCATGAGTTTATTGAAAGCCCTACAACGCGGATTAACATGTGTTGAAGTTCCTTGGTCGCCAAAAGGAAGTGCAGAAACCCGCAGATTCATCAACGAGATTGTTCTTGGGGAAGAATCGGATACCGATGCCGATGGAAAAGTTTCCAGTCACTTCGAAATGTACTTGGAAGCCATGCAACAAATTGGCGCAAACACCTTGCCTATTTACCAACTAACAGAGTGGATTTCCTACGGAAAATCCGTGGAAGAAGCCTTGTATCAGTTGAATATCAACGAAGAGACAAAGGACTTTGTTCGTTTTACGTTTTCGATTATTGAAACGGAAGAATTGCATAAAATCGCTGCCTTATTCACATTTGGGCGCGAGGACTTGATTCCAGATATGTTCATAGAAATTTTACGTGAAATGAAAGCACAGGGACAAGAAAATATTTCGAAGTTATTGTATTATTTAGAGCGTCACATCGAAATTGACGGGGGTGATCATGGTCCGATTTCCCTGCGTATGATGGATGAGATTTGTGGTGATGATGAAGAAAAATGGCACGAAGCAACGGAATGTGCGAAACAGGCCTTGGAAATGCGCATTCAATTGTGGAATGGTTTGCTAACGCCTTCTGCGTCGATGTCAACAGAGGATTAACTCCAACTAGTTCCTTCTTTCCCGTCTTTCACAACAATGCCTGCAGCTGCTAGTCCATCTCGGATCTTATCGGAGGTTGTCCAGTCTTTGTTCGTACGTGCTTGCTGACGTAAATCGAGTACAAGATCCATCACCGGTGCTAATTTTCCGTTCTCTGATTCCTGTTCGGACATCAATCCTAAGACATCGTAGATAAAGGTGTGCATCGCCTGTTTTAAGGCATCTCGATCTTCTGCAGAAATAGTTGCGTTACCATCGTTGATGAGGTTGATGTATTTCACTCCTTCAAACAAGTTTGCGACTAAAATCGGCGCATTGAAATCGTCGTTCATCGCTGTATAGAACGATGCGATTAAGGCTTCGACATCAAAAGAGGAAGTACTTGTTGGAAGTTTTTCTATTGTTTTGAGTCCTTCCATTAAACGTGCAAATCCTTTTTCGGAAGCGTTCAATGCTTCTTGTGTAAAGTCTAAGTTGCTGCGGTAATGCGCTTGCATCATGAAGAAACGAAGCACATTCGCACTGTATGGCTTATCGAATAATTCGGTGGTTCCTTCAATGATTTCTTTCGGCAAAAAGTAATTCCCGAAGGACTTACTCATTTTTTGTCCGTTGACATTTAGCATGTTTGCGTGCATCCAGTAATTCGCCGGATTCGCTCCATGCGCGCCACAACTTTGGGCGATTTCATCTTCGTGATGCGGGAATTTAAGGTCCATTCCACCACCGTGAATATCGAATTGTTTGCCTAAGTATTTCGTACTCATCGCCGTACATTCTACGTGCCATCCTGGATTTCCATCTCCCCAAGGAGAACGCCAAATCTGCATGTCATCTGGATTGGATTTTTTCCAAAGGGCG
>CAIOSO010000119.1 GCA_903860985.1 uncultured Flavobacteriales bacterium | reverse complement strand
CTCTACTTTCGATGAACCAGCGGAACGACACGTAAAAGTGGCGAATATGGTGCTTGAAAAAGCAAAACGATTGGTAGAATGTGGCCACGATGTATGTATTCTTTTGGACTCCATTACACGTTTAGCTAGAGCTTACAATACAGTTTCTCCAGCATCAGGAAAAGTACTTTCTGGTGGTGTGGATGCAAACGCGCTACACAAACCTAAACGATTCTTCGGTTCTGCGCGTAAAATTGAAAACGGTGGGTCTTTATCCATCCTTGCAACTGCCTTGACTGAAACAGGTTCCAAAATGGACGAAGTCATTTTCGAGGAGTTCAAAGGAACTGGAAACATGGAGTTACAGTTAGATCGTAAAATCTCCAATCGACGCATCTATCCTGCGATTGACATCACAGCTTCTGGTACACGTCGCGAGGACTTACTCGTTAAAAAAGATGTGTTGCAACGGATTTGGTTAATTCGCAAGTTCATTGCTGATATGAATCCAGTCGAGGCCATGGAATTCTTGAAATCACACATGGAAAATACGATGTCAAACGAAGAGTTTTTGATCTCAATGAATAGCTAATGAACAAAGCAATAAAATACGGACTCATTGCGAGTCTCATTTGGATTTGTGTGAAAATGGGTGCTTTAGCTTTCAGTGTTTCTTTGTACGACATTAAATACTTCGGACTTCTGAATATGTTCCTCCTCACGTTTGTGATTACCTGGAGCATTTACAAACAAAAGCGAACGGAAAGCGAAAGCAATTTGTTGGTGGACATTAAAAACGGAATGCTTGCTGGTGTTCCATACACCGTTATTGTGAGTGTGTTCTTGTTTTTCTATTACGGTCAAATTTTCCCGGAATTCAGAGAAAAGAAAATGTCAGAAGTTTATGTGCGCATTGACACAAAGAAGGAACTGGATGCCATCCGTAAAAATCAACCGGAATTGGAAAATAAAAGTGATCAAGAAATTAGAAAACTTGCGATTAACGATTGGAAAAATAAATTGGACCCCCAATTTACCATGATGATCTCTCTGCTTGCTTTGCTTTTCTATACGACCATGAATTCCTTATTGGTTTCACTTGTTTTTAGAAGAATCGTATTTAGAAATTAGCGATTAAGGAGTTGCTGAAAAGCAGCATTCGTTAGTGAAATACGTTTCGTTCCAAAGTCAAATTTTCCATAGAATTCCTCCGGAGAAGTCATCACGGTAGCAAAAAGATAGCGATCGGATTGATTTTGTGCAAATCCAACAAACCAACCGATGTCTTGTCCATCTTGGACTCCCCAGCCAGTTTTTCCATAAATCTTAAGAGAACCTTCGCGACGCTCTTGAAAAATTCCCATCAACGTTTCATAGGATTCTGAACGCAGTCCCAATTGACGATTTTCGATTTTATTCAAAAATTCGATTTGTTCAATAGCACTAATTCGTAAGTCTCCGGTCAGCCAAAACGTCGTCAACTCAGGAGTAGACAAGGTATTTCCATAGTGAAATCGTTTCAAATAATCGTGCATGTTCTTATCCCCTATTCGTTTAGCGAGTTCTTGGTAATATGGAACAATGGAGTTCTGAAAAGCAAATTTCAATGTTGGATCATCTAAAGCTCCCAAATTCAATTTCGTCGTTGAATCTTTTAAAATGTTGCATTCTAATCCAATAAGTGTATTCGGAATTTTAAACGTCGAAGCCGGAGAAAATGGAACATGCGCCAAGGAATCATTGTAGTAAAAATACTGCTTGGTTTTCAAATCGTAAATGACCACCGTAAACGAATAAAATGTACTTTCTTCCTTTTTCAAGTCTAATGAAACCGCTTTTTCAACTTGGAATTTTGGCAAGCCACAACTTGCCAAAGCAAGCCATAAAACTAGAATACTTACAATGTGGCGCATAAATCTTCTCCTAGTTGATCGTAATCGATTCCATCAAAGTTTCCTGAAGACATCATTAGAAGCACAGCGTTGTTCCAACTCTGTGAACGGATAAACGCTAAAACATCCGCTGTTTTATCTTTGACGTCAACAGATCCACCGAATCCATCGGACACCTGTTGGATGGAAATCGGTTCTAATTTCTTGTGATGAACAACCTCTGGATTGAAATACACCAAGGCTTCATCCGCTGCAATCATGGCGCCTTCATAATGTGGTAAGAATTCCTTTTTTAACGAGGAAAAGGTATGTAATTCCATACATGCTACTACTTTTCGATTCGGGTATTGGTGTTTCACCGCGGCCGTCGTTGCTTTTAATTTCGATGGAGAATGGGCAAAATCCTTAAACATGACGAAATCAGGACGCTCAATTACTTTTTGTAAGCGTTTTCCAGCACCCGTAAAATCAGACATCGATTTTAGGAAGTCGGTATATTCAATCCCGATGGACTTCGCCAAATGCATCGCGCCCATTAAATTTTGCAAGTTGTGCGGTCCGAATATCAACAATGGAAAAGATTGTCCTTCGAAATGCAATAGTGTCCCTGTTTCTGTCGGTTCGAATGTTGGTGTTTGATAAGCAATCGATGTGATTCCTTCACGTGCTTGTTCGCCAAGCTTGCGGACTTCTGGGTCCTCCGTATTGTAAATCAAGGTTCCATTGGGCTCGATTAAATCACAGAAGATTTCGAATTGACTCGTGTAATTCTCAAAAGTTGGAAAAACATTAATGTGGTCCCATGCAATTCCGCTAATTAAAGCCACATTTGGACGATACAAATGGAATTTTGGACGTCGATCGATAGGTGAGCTCAAGTATTCATCCCCTTCTAGAATCATGAATTTCGCATCGCTTGTTAGTTTCACCATGCAATCGTATCCTTCCAATTGCGCACCAACCATGAAGTCGACATTCAATCCTAGTTTATTAATGGCATGCAATAGCATAGAAGTGATCGTTGTTTTCCCATGACTCCCACCGATAACAATGCGCATTTTATCTTTGCTTTGCTCATACAAGTACTCTGGATAGGAGTACATAGGGATTTGTAGTTCCTTTGCTTTCAACAATTCGGGATTATCCTCACGTGCATGCATTCCAAGGATAACTGCATCTAATTCTGCGTGGATATTCGCAACATCCCAGCCAATTTTTGCCGGTAAAATTCTTTCTTTCTCCAAACGCGTTCTAGAAGGCTCAAAAATTTCATCATCCGAACCACTCACATGAATTCCTTTTCGATTGAGTGCGATGGCTAAATTGTGCATGGCGCTTCCGCCAATGGCGATAAAATGTACGTTCATTACTTGACTTTTAACGAAAGTACAAGAATGGACAATTATTTTAGTTGTGCGGCAGAATAGTTACTGACAACGGAATATGAATTTACTTTTCAATCACATTTGCCCCTGTGGACTCATTGAACCAAATGTAATCCGTAATTACTTGTTCATTACGCGTAAAGGTATTGACACCATCTTCCTTCGTTGTTTGCTCGAAAACAACTCCATAGCCGTTTTTATCAACTACTACCCGACGCACAATCACCGTGGTCACAAATCCTTGTCCGTTTTTAACCGTATAGGTTCGTTCCGTCATTGTATTTTTTGGAAACAACACACCGTCTTCGTCCTTCAAGTTATTTGGCGCATTTGTTAATTCCAATTTGGATGAGGCGATTTTTTCAATTTGCTCATATTGTTGATCTTGGTTCGATGCATTCTCTACATCGCGTTTAGTCACCGAAACCTCGTAATTCGTTTTCATTTTCTCTTGTGCTGTCAAATCCTTTTCTTCTTGCGCTTTCAATTTGTCTGCACGCATGGACTCTTCATTCGACAAGCGATTGGAACGAGATAACTCCGATTCCTGTAAATTATCCGCTGCTTTCTGCACATTGGCGTTAGAGACATCCTTTGCATCCTTCCACACACTTATATTCTCGGCGTTTTGATTTTGTTTTTCTTCTTGTGTTTGATTGCGCGTTGTCACCGCCACTTCATTTTTTTGCAACTCCTTTTGCAATTCCATTTGGCGTTGATCCGAACCCTCCTGATTTTTACGTTCAATCATGGTCTGTTCAGATTTAAAAGCCTCCATGTTTTGATCTGTAGATTCTTGTTGAACAGCGCTCATTGTTTCATTAAAATGATTTTGATAATCAAACACATTCTTAATTTCCTGAATTTGCTCTTGTGGTCGTTCAGCTTTTTGTTGAGCTGTTTTATTCAAATCATTAAATGCCTGTTCTGGAGTTCCGTTAGTGCGTTCCCCTGGTGCCTTTAATTGCGTTCCAACAATCACATCTTCCCTCACCCCCGGACTCGTTTTCACTACCACTGGTGTAGTAAGAGTCGTCAAGGAATCGATGCTTTTTTGAAGTTGACTTAACTCCGTTACTGGCAAAGAGCGAGCATTTGTCGATGCCAAAAGTTGTACCGCTTTCAATTCCTTCAATGCTTGTGCATTGTTTTTTGCCTTTACCGTCAGATATGCTGCCTTTCGTTGCGCGTAGTACGCTTCCATTTTGGTGATTTTGTCTTTTAACTCAATAACAGATGGTTCATTTTGACGACTTTTCATCGGGTCTGAATTCAAAATATTCTTCGCTACCGGATAAAATTGGAGTCCTTTCGAAAAGTTTTCATTGGCCTTCGCAAGTTGATCCTTGTAAATTTGCTCTTGCGAATTTTTCCAATCTGTTACTTTCTTCATGCCATTTTGAAGCTCTTTTGAGTACTGATCAATTAAGCTTTGTTTTTTGAACTTCGCGATGCTTCCCTCTGCCTTTTTGTACATATCGATGGAAAGATCATATTTCTTTTGACTGTACAAATCGTTAGCAGATTTTAATTGCTGCTTTACTTCAACTTCCGTTTTTGCATCCCCTTGAATGGCTTTGATTTTATTGATTTCCGCTTCGATTTTTTCCTTTTCGTTCGGTTGAAGCTTCAGTGCCTCATTGTATTTCACCAATGCCTCATCGTATTTTTTTCCTGCAAATAGGGTATTTGCTGTTTGCATGGTTTTATCATATTGCGTTTTGTTCGCTGCGTATTTTGCTTCATTCGAGATGTTTTCGGAGATCTTTGCCAACTTCGCAGCGATGTAGGGGTCTTTTGGGATTTGTTGATCCGCCAATTTGTATTTCTGCTCAGCCAACTTCCAATTATTCGCCGTAAAAGCAATATCCCCTTCCGATTTTAGTTTATCAAATTCTTTTTTGCGTTTTGCTTCGTTTTCGTTGATTTCAATAATTGTTTGAACGGATTTTCTTTTTTGAGTGATGTTCTCATCCAATGGAGAAACTACCAAAGCTGAATCGTAAAAAAGAATTGCTTTCTCATATTCTTTGGTACTTACCGCTAGGTCTGCTGAGGCTACATAAGCAATGGTTTTTTCTTTATCACGGGCAATTTTATATAAATCTTTCACTTTTTTATCCATCTCAGCTTTTACCTGAGCATCTGGAATCGCTTTGTAAATTGCTTGGTCCCAGACAAACTTTTCTGCATAGGTTTCCTTCGTGAAATTTAAATCAACATTGGGACGAATCACATATAATTGCAGTGGAAGTTGATCGATTAACTTTACGCCGTTTGTCCCATTTGTTTTTGGCTCAATCGTTTTTAAGTCAAAGGACATTTTTTTCGTCATATAGCCTGGATTCGCAATAACAAGCGCCATAATCTGGCTTGGATTAACCTTCGCAGATACATAATAATATCCTTTATTATCGGAAACTACACGAGAAACAGAAACGCCATTTTGAATGACATTAACCGTTGCACCAAATAATTTTTTCCCAGTAACAAAATCTTGAACGGTTCCTTCTAATGCAACAAGCACCGGAGTTTGTCCAATCACCATTGATTGAAAACCTAAAAACAAAAGAAAAATAAAGAATCTACTCATAGCTGTAACTTTGAAAACAAATCATAGAGTCAACGTAAAATCCTACATTTGTTTCAAAGACAAATTTGCTAAAAATTAACGACTTAAAAAAATGCTTCCTTTTTCCAAGTTAAGTTTCTGGGAACGTTCCATTTACACCGATGGAATTGATTTTACCATCATTGGTGCTGGAATCGTGGGGATGAGTACTGCATTGCACCTCAGAAAAGCAAATCCAAGCGCGAAAATCATCATTCTCGAACGTGGATATTTACCCACCGGTGCAAGCACCAAAAATGCGGGATTCGCCTGTTTTGGAAGTCCAACAGAACTAAAAGATGATTTCGCTAAAATGAAAAAACATGCCGTATGGGAAACGGTAGCGATGCGCTTGGAAGGACTTACGGAATTGTTTTCGCTCGTTGATCCAACAAGCATTCAATACGAAGCATGCGGTTCATGGGACATCATCCGTGAAGATGAAGACACCTTGACTCCCGATTTCCTTGCTTATTTAAATGAAAAACTTTTCGAGATTTCGGGCGAAACAAGCGTTTATTCGGAGGACAAAACAAAAATATTGGACGCCGGTTTTCACGGTGTCAAAACGGCATACCATAATCGCTTAGAAGGAGCCATTCACACGGGGAAATTGATCGAGGAATTGCATCGATCATGCACGAACGAAGGAATCCATTTTCTGTTTGGAGTAGAGGTTGTGTCGTTTGAGTCTTTTGATTCCGGTGTCGAAATTCACACCTCCATGGGTCCGCTTCAAAGCGCAAAGCTCATGGTTTGCACCAATGCCTTTGCGAAAGACTACCTCGATGATATTCAAGCAGCTCGTGCTCAAGTTTTGGTAACCAAACCCATTGCAAATCTTGCTGTAAAGGGAACTTTTCATATGGAATCTGGATATTATTACTTTCGCAATGTAGGAAATCGAATCTTATTTGGCGGTGGAAGGAATTTAGATTTTGCAGGAGAAACGAGTACTGAATTTGAGACTACCTTAGTGATTCAAGAAAAATTAAAGCAGTATCTACATGAATTAATCCTTCCAAATACACCCCTTGAAATTGATTATTCTTGGTCAGGAATCATGGCAGTTGGAAGTGAAAAAAAACCAATCATCCAAAAAACGAACAAAAACATAGCTTTTGGTGTTCGTATGGGAGGAATGGGTGTTGCCATAGGCGCATCTGTTGGTAAGCAACTGTCAAAAATATTTTCGTGAGTCAATCTGAAGGAAAAAAAGCATTTATTAATCCCATTGATCCAGATAAGATCACGGAAAATCCACATTCGTTAGAATACGCGCATCACGCCGGATCAGCCATTATCAAACCGGAGGACCAAGGAAAAATCAAAGGTCGCGCTGTGAGTGCCATGGAGCACCAAACCGATATGCAACTTTCTCAATTGTATGAACAAATGCAATTATTGGCATCGCAAGCAAAAAAATTGAATGAACGAAAAGAAATTTCCCATTTCATCTATCAAGCAGAAATGCGATTTGAACCATTCATCAATCACACCTATCATTTATACCAACGTAGCTCGGGGAAATACGCCTTATCATTGGTTGGACCCACACAATGGGGTCAATCCGGTCAAGATTTAACGTTTATTGCTACGGTGAAATTACTCGCAGATCATACTTGGGATATTCTAGACCGCAATCCAGACTTTTCATTTAGCGAATAAATACCCATTCGTCTTTTGTGGATTGTAACTCATTGTACCCATATCCATCTACGTTGTACAACTTCAATTCTTCGATATCCGAAAGTTGATTTTCAATGAGGTAACGAGCCATGGCTCCACGAGCATGTTTTGCGTACATCATTACAGTCGTAAATTGACCGTTTTTAAATTCTTTAAAAATCGGGGTAATTACTCTGTTTTTGAGAAGGTTTTGTCGAATGACTTTAAAATATTCCGTAGAAGCCAAATTGATGATGACTTCGTCTTTATCCATTTCTTTTTTTAATGCTTTGGTGACTTTTTCTCCCCAAAATTCATATAAGTTCTTTTGCTCTGTTTTGGGCGAAAATTTAGTGCCCATTTCTAAGCGATAAGGATAGATTAAATCGAATGGCTTTAAAATACCGTACAAACCTGAAAGGATGCGTAAATCCTTATTTAAAGCTTCATTTTTCGAAGACCCTAACGTTGTAACACTTAAAGCTCGATAAACCTCCCCGTCAAATACACTAACAGCAGGGAAGGCCTTTTCAGGATGAAGGGAAGCTTTTTTCCATTCTTTATTACGCGTGAAATTTTGCTCGGCTAAATCCATTGAAATATCCATTAATTCTTTTAGCCCAACCTTTTTCATCTTTTTTAGGTCTTTCATTAATTGATTAGCTTCTTTTTCAAAAAGCGGGAAGAAAGAACCATAATTTTCGCACACTTGTTCATTTAGGTTTTTTGCTGGTGACAAGATGATTTTCATGAGAATTACTTTTTGATTACGAAGATAGTTAATTGAAAAGAATGTCTTACTTTTAGTCCTCAAAACCAAAAAAACTATGAAAACAAAATTACTCCATCTAGGTTTATTTTCCTTGTTAACAATCTTCTCTTATGCGCAAGATTCTCAATTTCTTGGATACTTCACACCTACCATCTCCCATTTGGTACCTGCCAATCCAAATCAGGTAACACCACACCAACAAGTTATTAAACCAAACTTTAAAGGAAAAGAACTATTAGAAGTAGATCAATCAAACACGCACAATCCAGATTGGGTGTGGCAACAACATGAAGCAACAGAAAAAACTCCTTCAGCAACTGTTTTGTGGGCATTTCAAGGACTGGGAACCAATTTATCACCCCCTGACCCAACCTTAGATGCAGATAGCAATGTGGTAATTGAATCCACCAATTCTAGTGGTGGTGCTGTTTACCGAATTTTCAACAAAGCAACTGGAGCGACCATTCAGAGTTCAGCAACGATGCAAGGATTAGGAGGTGTAGCTGGATTAGGAGACCCGATTGTCTTATATTACAAACCGGCTAGACGTTGGTTTTTAACAGAATTTTCGAGTTCTGGAAACAAATTAATGATTCACGTTTCTCAAACGAGTAATCCACAAGGTGCATATTACACCTATTCTTTCACTTGTACTGCGTTTCCGGATTATCCAAAGTATGCATTCTGTGACGCATCTGATGCATTTGTAGCAAGTACAAATCAAGGTGGAGCGCCAAGTATTTACGCTATGAAAATTAGTGCTATGTTGACTGGCGCCACTTCGCCTTTCATTAAAACAACGATTGGTTACACCCTAAATGGATTTGGATTTCAATCAATTACTCCTGTAGATTTAGAAGGAGATAATGCTGCGCCTGCAGGAATGAAACCTTTGTTTATTCGACACAGAGATGATGAATCTCATTCAAATGGTTCACCAGATAGTGGAACGAACGATTGGCTAGAATTATGGGAAATGAATATAAACTGGACAGCAAATACTGCTACATCAACAAAAATTCAAGATGTTTCCATCGCGGAAATCGATTCGAAACTTTGCGGGTTGACCAGTTTTGCATGTATTAAACAACCTGGAACAACTATTACCTTGGATCCACTTCGAGAACCGGTTATGCAAAAAGCACCAATGCGCGTATTTGACGATCATCAAACAATCCTAGCTGCTTTAGCAACAGATGTGGACGGTGCTGACCGAGCAGGAATTCGCTGGGTTGAATTACGACGTGCTTCAAATGTAACTACAGCAACATGGGTGAATTACCAAGAAGGAACATATGCACCTGGAACTGGAACAAGTCGTTGGATGCCTGCGATTAACATCGATAAATATGGTAACATCATCATGGCTTATTCAACATCTAGCAACAACGCAGGTGATTATCCATCTATCAAAATGACCGGTAGAAAACCATGTGACCCACTTGGACAAATGACCATGCCAGAAACAACAATTATTGCTGGAACTTCTTCCAAAACGGGAGATACGCGATGGGGAGATTACCATCATATGTCAATTGATGATTTTGACGGTGTGACCTTTTATTACTCCGGTGATTACCAAAACTCACAAACCAAAACTAATGTCAGTGCTATTCGAATGAATCCAGACGCTATAGACGCTGCTATTTCTGCCGTATTTGTTCCAGGAACTGGAGCGGCTTGTGGGTCTTCCACTCAAGTGGGTGTCATTGTTCAACAAACAGGTAGCACCTCCATCACTTCTGGTGTTTTAACATGGCAAGTTGGAACCGGCGCTGTTACTTCTGTCAATTATACATCCAATCAATTAACAAGTGTCGGTGCGATGGATACGGTTTTTATCACAGTAACTGGACTTGTTAATGGAAGTAATTCTGTAAGTATATCTTCCACAACAGTTAATGGCACTTCACCAGATGACAACATTTGTAATGATTCAAAAACTATTAACGTCATTGTTGGAGGTGGTTCTGCAATCACGGCAAATTGGACCGTAAATTTCGCTCCTACGTGTACATCTAACAACGGACAAGTTACCTTAACAGCTACAGGGGGAACTGCTCCATATACATACTCAATAAATAACGGAGCTGCTCAATCTTCTCCTGTATTTGGAAACCTTGCCCCAGGATCATATACTTACACCATCACAGAAAATGGTGGATGTTCTGGGACTGGTACTTTTGTCCTGCCATCAGCAGCGACAATTACAGCGACTCCAACCCAAATTACGAACATTAGTTGTCATGGGAATACAAATGCGGCCATCACAATTTCTGCAACGGGTGGACAAGCATCCTATAGTTATTCCATTAATGGAACTAGCTATCAAGCATCTAATACATTCAGTAATTTGGCGGCGGGAACCTACACGCTTTATGCGCAAGATGCGAATGGGTGCATGGGAACAACAAACATTACGATTACCGAACCTGCTGCGATAGGTGTTAACGCTGTTCCAACGATGATTTCTTGTACTGGATTAAACAACGGACAAATTTTCGTAAGTGCTTCAGGTGGATCAGCCCCATTGACCTATAGCATTAACGGAACGACATTTGTGTCCAGCAATACATTTAATGGACTTTCAGCAGGAACCTATACGGTTACCGTAAAAGATGCGAATGGTTGTCAGCAAACATTTACAACCACTGTAACTGAACCTGCTCCATTAACTATTTCTTGTGCAACTACTCTTTCCAATGGTTCAAATGGAACAATTACGGTTACGGGAGCTGGAGGGAATCTTCCATACACTTATAGTATTGACGGAACGAATTATTTTTCAGGTTCTTTGTTCTCTGGTTTATCTATTGCTACTTATACCGTTTACATCAAGGATGCAAATGGATGTATCACTAGCACAGTTGTTGATGTAAAAACCGATGGTCTGGAAGAATTAAGTTTTTCGATGGTTCAATTATACCCGAATCCAAACAAAGGGGTTTTTGAATTGGAAGTAGATGGTGTAGTTGGGACAACGATTGAAGGGAAATTATTCAATATTTTCGGACAACTTGTGAGCTCTTTTCAATTGACAGCGAAAGACGGTAAGGTAAAGCAAACCATTGAGATGAGTAGAAAACTAGCTGCGGGAACTTATTACCTTGGACTATACCAAGATAATAAAGCCGTTGTGAAACAATTCGTGAAAGAATAAACATTCATTCGAAATGGAAAGCCAAGTTCATACTTGGCTTTTTTATTGTGAAAACTTCGAGATTCGAGCTATAGTTATCCGCAAAATCTGACTAGTACAATAACACGAATCTCTCCGTTTTTTACACTAAACTTTATTCATCCTGCATTTCATATAACTAAGTTTTAAGGATTACTTTCCCGTTTTATATATATTTTTTTGGTTTATATTCCGTTTTTATATACTTTTTTACTGATTATATTTCTTTTTTATATAAATATATTTGGATTTATATGCTTAAATAGCTATTTTTGAATATGATTTCTAGAATATTAGCAACGCGTTTGCGGGAAAAGTTGTTTAAACAAAAGGCAATTATCTTACTTGGACCCAGGCAAGTTGGTAAAACTACCTTGTTAAAAAACTTAGCATTTGACCCAAGTGACATACTCTGGATGAATGCCGATGAATTAGATATTCAACAACTCTTTTCAGATGTTAGTTCCACGAGTATAAAAATGCTTTTAGGTAAAAAGAAAATACTCGTTATCGATGAAGCGCAACGAATAGAAAACATTGGGCTTAAACTCAAATTAATTACGGATAACTTAACCGACATACAAGTCATTGCCACGGGCAGTTCATCCTTTGATTTGGCCAATCGCATCAATGAACCATTAACTGGCCGGAAATGGGAATATAATCTATTCCCTTTCTCCTATCAAGAATTAGTTCAACATCATGGGTTACTAGAGGAAAATCGCTTAATCGCGCACCGATTGGTCTATGGATACTACCCAGAGGTGGTTACAAATCCCGGTGAAGAAGAAGAACGATTGAAATTAATCAGTCATAGTTATTTGTATAAAGATGTGTTACTTTGGGAACGCATTCACAAATCCGACAAACTCGTTCGCTTACTTCAGGCTCTTGCCTTTCAAATAGGATCACAGGTTTCCTATAACGAATTAGGAAGCATTTGCGGCATGGATGCGAAGACAGTTGAAAAATACATTCATTTACTCGAACAGGCCTTCGTTGTGTTCCGGCTACCTTCATTCAGTCGAAACCTGCGAAACGAGCTTAAAAGTAGTCGAAAGATCTATTTTTATGATAATGGTATTCGAAATGCCGTCATCAATAATTTCAATCCGGTTTCTTTGCGTAATGACATTGGATTCCTATGGGAAAATTTCTTGGTTTCCGAAAGACAAAAATACAATGCATATCAACAACTGAATAAGAATTCGTTTTTCTGGCGTACCGTGAATCAACAAGAACTAGATCTAATCGAAGAATTTGGCGGTCAAATTCATGCTTACGAGTTTAAATGGAACACTAAAAAAACGGTGAAATTGACAAAGACCTTTCAAAATGCTTATCCCGAGGCAAGCTTTAAAGTAATCACTCCGGAAAACATTCATGAATTTCTTTTGCCAGAAAACTTCTTCTAATTGGAATCTTTTTATGTTGGTTGATCAGCCATACCAATGACTTCATTCTTTTCCACTATCCTTTTTATAAGGCATAAAAAAAGCCGTCCAAATTGGACGGCTTTTCAACTATTGACTAAAAGCTTACGCCTTCAATTTCTTAGAGAAGTCAATCAAGATTGGTGTTGCAACACAAAGTGAAGAGTATGTACCAATGACAACCCCTACAAGCATCGCAAACAAGAATCCTTTGATCGCTGGTCCACCGAAGATGAACATGATCAAAACAACCACAAACAAGATCATGGATGTATTGAAGGTACGACTCAATGTTTTGTTCAATGAACGATTGATGATGTCGTGTTGACTTTCTGAATCTGAGCTCTTACGTAAGTTCTCACGAATTCGGTCAAACACAATCACGGTATCGTTCATCGAGTAACCGATAACCGTTAAGATCGCGGCTATGAAGGCCTGATTCACATCTAAACTGAATGGCAAGTAACCATGAAGTAAAGAGAAGATCGAAATAACGAAGAATGCATCATGCGCCAATCCGACAATCGCACCAATGGAATATTGCCAGTGTCCGAAACGCAATAGAATGTATGCAAAGATCGCCAACATCGCCAAAGACAAGGCAATGGCAGATGAGGACCATAATTCACTTGAAACAGACGCAGAGATAAATCGTTGACCAGTAATTTTGTGATCTCCTAATTTTGAGTCACACGCGTTTAATCCTTCTGTCAATTTTGTTTTCACCTCGTCCATCGAACCTTCTTTCTTCAATAAGTAGTTGGTAACGATGTCCACGTTGTAATCATTTGACTTTGTTTTCAGATCTATTGAAGCAATCTCGTTGTTTTCAATAAATACTTTCTCCAAGTTGGTACGAATGAACTCGATATCCGCTTTCTTGTCAAATTTAACAGAGAATGTATAACCACCTGTGAATTCAACGCTTTGTTTCAATCCACGTGTAAATAATCCAACCATTCCTAAAATCGTAACAGAGATCGAGAAAATGTAAAAATATTTACGGTTTCCTACCCAGTTAAAATTGAAGTTTTGGAACAATCCTTTGGAGTATTTGGTATTGAAAGAAACAGATTTTCCTTTTGCTAACCATGTATTTATTACCAACTCTCCAATAATAATTGCGGAAAACAAAGATGTAAAGATACCGATGATCAATGTTGTTGCGAAAGATTCAATCTCACCTGTACCAAAGATTTTCAAAATCAAGGCAACTAAGAAGTGAGTCACGTTTGCATCGATGATGGAAGGCAACGCTTTTCTAAATCCAACAGCAATCGCTGACGTTAAATCTAGTCCAGCAGCCTGTTCTTCTCGAACACGTTCGAATATCAAAATGTTTGCATCGACCGCCGTACCAATTGTTAATATGATACCTGCGATACCCGCCAATGTCAATACCGCTCCAAACGAAGCCAAACAACCGAAGATCAGCACTACGTTCACTGTCAAGGCGATGTTCGCAGCTAATCCAGCTTTACCGTAATAGAAGAACATGTAAATCAATACCGCCAAGAAAGCAACCGCAAAGGAAATCAACGCTGCTTGGGAGTTTTCAGCTCCAATTGTTGGTCCAACTTTTTGTAATTCTTTAATCACACATGGCGCAGGCAAAGCCCCACCATTTAATAGTCCAGCTAAATCTTCTGCTTCTTGGAAGGTAAAGCTTCCAGAAATCTGTGTTCTACCTGTTGTAATTGGATTGATGACGCGTGGTGCACTGTAAACAACGCTATCCATAGAAATCGCGATGATGCGGTCTTTGTTTTCTGTTGTCATTCTACCCCACTCGTCTGATCCTTCTACGGTCATTTCCAAATCCACTGTGATTTTTCCATCTTGTGAATCGTAACCAGTGGAAGCTTTTGAGATATGAGAACCATTTACACGCGCTTTTCCTCCTTCAGGAATACGACAAGCGTATAAGAAGTAAGCTGTTTTCTTCGATTTATCGTCTACATTTTCTGGCTCTGCCGACCACATGAATTGAACATCGTCTGGGAATGCACGTTGAATGTCACGGCGACGTAAAATCTGATCAACTTTCACTTTATCAGCTAATTCAGTATATCCCATTGCAAATCCACCAACAGGTTTTACCAACTCTGCCAATGATTTTGTTTTGTTATTCATGTTTTTCAATGAAAGTCCGGCGTCTGGCTTCACTTCTGCAGTTACCGTTGTATCTTTTCCAGTTGTATCTGCAATTACTTCCGCAAGTTCTTCCACTTCTTTTTGCGTAGACAAACGACTAGCGTCCTGCCATTGAATTTGAAGTTGATCAGGCATGTAGGTTTCAAAAAACTCTAAGTTCGCAGTTGATTGAATTTTCTTTGCCACGGTATTCTCATCTTGCACTCCTGGAAGTTCAATGCACAATCTGTTTGTGGATAAGTCACGTTGGATATTCGGTTGCGCCACACCAAATTGATTGATACGACGGCTAATGATTTGCTCTACACCGTCCATAGACGAAGCGATTAACTTACGGAAGTAAGATTCGATATCGCTATCAGAAGACTTAATTCCAAGTCCATCTGCTTTGATGATGTAGTTTAACGGAAGTCCTTTATTGATTTTTTGATAAGACGCAATGAAAATATCTAAGAAATCACCCCCACTTGTACTGTATTTTGCCATAGCAACATCAAAAGGCTTTCTAAATTTTAAGTCTTTTTGATTTTTAACATGAGATCGAATCAAATCTGGGTAAGATATCTCCATGGTTACGCTCATTCCTCCTACAAGGTCTAATCCAAAAGCCAATGACAATTTCTTTACCTCAGAGAACGTTGCACCTAAAACTGGATACACCGGTTTCTCCGCTTTCGAGCGAAGAATTTCATTGATGTAAGCTGATTTTGCTAATTCTGCGCCTTCAGGAGAGAAGATGTCAACCTTTGTATTATTGGGCAATAGAACAGAATCACCTGTTTCTTTCGCTTCTCTTTTTAGTTGCTCAACTTTGAGTACGGCTTCTTTCTCTGCTTTGCGTTCTACGCTACTTGCTACACTTGTGAATGATAACTGATAGACACATACAGCGGTCAATAATATTGTCAGAAACCAAAAAAATCCTTTTAAACGCATGTTAATTCGTATTTGAAATTTATTTAAGGTTGCAAATATAGAATTTAGTATCCTGAAAGGCAAATAAAAGTTCGCCTTTCCTGAACAATCGATGAGATAATCAGTTTGATTTTTTCGATTGTTGAATCAAGTCTGCAAATTTGAGAACGGATTCTGCAAATTGATCCCATTCATTTTCTTTCTTTTCACTTTGTATTTGAAGGTTTTTCGACACGTTTTCCATTCGATTTTCAGCGAAGAGTAAAGTGATTTGAGAGGCGAGTGCTTCGGGACTCATGTCGTGAATGAGGAAGCCGTTTTTATTTTCGGTAATCTCTTCGGTTAAACCACCAACTTGACTCACTAACACCGGAAGTTGAAAAGCATCGCACATGGCTTTGATTCCTGATTGAGTAGCCGATCGATATGGCAATACACATATGTCCGCTGCGCTAAAATAATACGCAACTTCTTCCGTTGGTATGAAGTGATCGACGAAATATATTTGCTTATTTATGGACTGTTGGATGAGGGTCTCATATACATTTCTTTCGCCATATACTTCTCCAGCGATTAGCAACTGGAAAGATTCATCTAATTCGGAAAATGCTTCCAATAATAAATCTAAGCCTTTGTAATCTCTGATTAACCCGAAAAATAATAAGGTTTTCTTGGACGGATCAACACCCAGTTTTTGTCTGGCAAAACCTTCATCCAACTTAACTCCAAATTGTTGGTAACTCGGGTGTTTTAACAGGAGTGTTTCCGCAGAGGGCTTACATTCCAAAACGCTTTGTTCAACTGATTCCGATAGCAGCACGAATCCATCATAATGTCTCAGGAAAAAGCGATTAAATGCTTGATCAAAAAAACGTTTTTCGTGTGGTATCAGGTTGTGAATGATCGCTATTTTCACCGTTTTTCTTGGTAAAAATCGTGCCCAATACCCCATCATGGGTCCAAAAAAGCTCATCCAATAACTGGTGATAAAAAGTTCTGCCTTCGACTTTTTCAATGCGCGCAAGGCAAGATAGTAGGTCCAAGGACGAAAAGTGGAAACGATTCTTGGGAAAGCAACCTTTGGCTTCTGATCTTCGAACTGGGATTGTCCGGGAAAAAGAAAGGAAGGGTATTGATGTCGAAAGGTAAACGCTTGAAGCTTGCACATTTTCACTAGGGACAAACGAAGTTGCTCGCTAAATTGAGCAATCCCACCTCGAAAAGGTGGCAACGCAGAAAAAAAAGTAACATTCTTATGATCGCTCACCTTCCTTATTGATTTGGGTCCAAATTTTTATCCTTACATCGCTTTAAAAACGACTCTAAATCCTTTCCTTCCAGTTTGAATCCATCGCGCCACATTGTTTTGGATAATTGCGTACCGTTCTTATCGTAGTAATATGCCCAACCATGTAGTAAGTCTCTTTTATACCTCACACGAGTCATCACTTGACCGGTATTGTAGTACTCTACCCACTCTCCCAAACGTTCTCCATTGACATAATTACCTGTTTTTTTCACTTTGCCTGTCGGATGAAATTCCTTGTATGCGCCATCCTTCAGATCGTTGACGTAATTCGTTATGGAAAGAACATTCATTTTACCGGCTTCCAATTGATCGTTCAAGTAGTAAATGATTTTTTTACCATTTAGTTTATCATCAACATAACTTTCCGCACTGACCAATTCTCCTCGTTCGTTGTAATTGACCCAAATAGAATCTTTTTTTTGATCCCAGTAACATCCTTCCGACATCAAAGCTTCGTTTTCGAAGTACATTTTAACCATTGAAAGTTTGGAATTAGGCTTGTTATTGACAATTGCCATGACACTTCCCGATTCGTAACGATACGTAAAGATTCCAACGGGTTTATCATCTTTGAATGTTCCTTCGTACATATAGATTTTCGTTCCAGGGAAATTCTTGTGCCAAAGTCCTTGTTTGAGTCCCTTTGCATCCACTTGATTGACTTGCGCCATTGAAATGTGAACCAAAAACACCCATATAATTACAATATATTTCATATAAAATCTATTAAATCACTTAAACGATTTAGCATTAAATCGGCTTCGATGGTCGTTTTTTCCGCGCTTCGTATCAATACCGTCTTCATTCCAAGATTTTTGCCAAACTGAAGATCTCCGTCTGTATCTCCAACCATGATGGACTTAGAAAAATCAATTTCCGGGAAATCATTCTGAGCTAATTCCGCCATTCGCGTATGTGGTTTTCGCATAAATGGAGGTTCTCCCTTTCTTTCTAACGCGGCATAAACGCGGTCAACCTTTGCTCCTGCTTTTTGAAAATCAAAGTTCATTTCGTCATGCAAACGATCTAATTCTTCTTTTGACAGAAGTCCTTTTGCTACACATTGTTGATTCGTCACGACTATGACCCTGCAAAAGCGACTAAAAATGGAATGTGCATTTTCCAACAATCCCTCTGAAAATCGAAAGTCTTTGTAATCTAAAATATAGCCTCCGAAAATCCGCTCATTGATGACTCCATCTCTATCGAGGAAGAGTGTCCAGCTGACATCCACACGAGCCAATTTATCCATTAGAACAATTCATTTTCAACGAGGTATTGATTTCTAGTAGATGAGTTCCTCCCGATTAGTTCGGAAATAAATCCTGTTAGGAAAAATTGAACACCAATAATCATAGCGACTAAAGCCACAAAAAATTCAGATCGCTCCGATAATCTTAGGGATGTCGTATTGAAAAACAATTTATCAATACCCATATAGAGAAATAATCCGAATCCAAGCATAAACATGAGCATTCCCCAAGCACCAAAGAAATGCATGGGCTTCTTTCCGAATTTCCCCATGAATGCAACCGTCATTAAGTCTAAAGGACCATTTAAAAAGCGATTTAATCCGAATTTCGTCACCCCGTACTTTCTTGCTTGATGCTGTACTACTTTCTCGCCAATCCGAGAGAATCCAGCATATTTAGCTAACGCAGGAATATACCGGTGCATGTCTCCATATAATTCGATGCTTTTCACCACTGAATTTTTATATGCTTTTAATCCACAATTGAAGTCATGCAAGTAAATACCGGTGATTCTTCGCGCTGCCCAATTGTACAATTTCGTGGGAACTGTTTTGGTGATTGGATCGTGGCGTTTCTTTTTCCATCCGGAAACCACATCGTAATCTTGAACGGTAATCATTTCGTACAATGCCGGAATTTCATCAGGAGAATCTTGAAGATCCGCATCCATCGTGATGACCACTTCGCCAAGTACCTTTTCAAAACCAACATGCAAGGCAGCTGATTTGCCATAATTTCGTTGAAACTTGATGCCTTTCACATGCGCATCGATTTTTCTCAAGCCTTCAATGATTCCCCATGAACCATCTTTGCTTCCGTCATCCACAAAAATCACCTCGTAACTGAGGGAATTCGCGTTCATTACATCGCGAATCCAACGATGTAACTCAGGTATAGACTCGGCCTCATTTAAGAGCGGTATAACGATGGAAACTTGAATATCTGTTGTCATAGGTAAATCAAAGATACATGTAAAATTCATTTATTGTTTCACCCATTGACGCACTTGTTCTTTTAAGCGAAGAAAATAAACACCATTTATCAGGTAGTCTACTGGGATTTCCATCGAAGACTCTTCCGTGAATCCTTCTAATAGAACGCAACCTCTTACATCAAAAATGCACCAATTTCCAATTTGATTAAGTCCCTTAATGTGAAGTTTATCCTGAGAAGGATTCGGATAAAGATCCCAAGTTGAAAGCTCCTTTGCCGGAACCGTTGCCGTTGGCATATTGGTGACTGTAAAATGGTCGAATCCCCCTTCTGTAATGTTATTGTTCGGGGCGTAATCGGATATGGTCAATTTCACCTGCATGGAATTCGTAAATGGCAGAAGTCCAGAAACAGGAACGCTAACATATTCGAAGGTCATTGGTGAGCTGACCGGTGCTCCAACTTGATAGATCAACACAGTAGTTGTTCCGTTGGATAAGTAAACTTTTAGGGTGTCATCAAATAATCCTGGTCCATGGTAGCAGAAGAAAGATTGAGCGAAATTGATGAATGGCGTAGTTAAATTACTAAAATCCATTTGTGGAGAAAGTAATTGCGTATATCCGCTATCTACATCATCATGATCTGGATTCATTCCAATATCATTTCCTGTCAGAAAAGCCATTTTTCCACAATCCCATTCGGCGTCTATTGCTTGAACAGTATTCGTAGTAGGATTTGGCACACCTCTTTCCCACATCCCCGTTGTTGCATCACCGGAAACACTCCAGCCAAAGTCGAACTCAAAGTCATCATAATATCCTGGAATCAAATGAACCGTTAATACATTCGAATTCGCGGTAATGCTTGTATCGATACAAAAGGTTTGATATCCCCATTTTCCAACTGTTAGTCGGTAACTTTCTTGATAATACATCACAAACTCCTCTACGCCTAATCCGTTTGTAAATCCATTGTGTTCAATCATGGGGTGAAATAATCTAATTTGTGCGTCTGGAATGGGGTTGTTTGTTCCGTACTCAAGTACCGTTATGTTCATATTAAATGGAGCAATCGGAATTAAGGGGACATTCAAGGTTATCAGTTCATCATTTATCAAGGAAACTGTGATCGTCATGGGATAATATCCTGACTTTGAAAAGTTAATCGTATACACACCCGACAAGGCAGATCCTGTTGCGTAAAATCCAAGTTGATCTGTTTTCTCCTGCATGACTGCACTAGAGAGTTGAACGCTCACATTAGACAAGGTTAATCCACTAACTGCATCTGTGACAACTCCCTCCAGGTAACAAGCCTTGTTGTAATTCATTCCAAGGATATACAATCCTTTGGTGATGTCTGCCGCCACCGCTTTTCCAGATGGAAAAAATGGATATACACCCCAACAGCCATCAAAACCTGGCGTTTGTCCAATGTACGTGTCATAATTTCCAACTTGAATTAAATTGTATGGATACGTGGCATCGTGAATGATGACCCCATCACTGTAATAACTTGTGATCAAATATTCACCGCGCACATGGACATTGTGTGGGATAACAAATGAATTTTGTGTACTTTGAACACGATCGACTTCTTGAATATTTGACCCATCCGCTATATCATAAGCGGTGACATATGCACCTGAAATTTCATCTGTAGTATAGACATAATGTCCATTCGCTGAGGGCCAAATATTGTGTGTGAAGGAATTTGGAGTAGTTCGTGTCCCTATTAAAATGGGATTGGACTTATCCGCCACATTCACCAAACTGAAGAATCCATTATAAATGTGTGCAATATAAAGGGTGTCATTTCGTTCATATCCATCATGCACGTAATATGAATCGTAGGTTCCAACTTCGATTGGATTCATCGGATTCGTGTGAATATCCAACATGATGACTCCACCATTTCCTCGGTTTGACCCAAAGATATACGCATAGCCATTCGCTGATGTAAAACATGTATGCGCAGACTGCCAAGGATTAGCTGCTGGTCCAGTATAGAAAGTTGAGCTCAGATTCGTTGATTGTGGCAATGGACTTAAATCAATGATCAACAGTCCATCTTCCGCTTCCGTTGTAACGTATGCATAATTCCCATAAACACATGGGTCTCTCCAAATGGACTCCGTACCAGGTAACCAAAACACTTCTTGCGGATTGAACCCATCGGTAATATTCACAATGGATGTCCCTTTGGATGTTCCAACAATAGCATATTCGTTCCCAAGTTCATCCACATATCCCCATACATCATTCAAGTTTGCACCGTGCAATTGCTGATAATCAATGTGCGAGAGGGAATCTATATTTAATTGGGCAATCAAGGATTGGTTCCCAAGAAAAATAAGAATGAAATACCACAAAGACGATTTCAAAAAGCAAGTAAACTTGAACATAAGTAAGGCCTTAAAGGATAAAAATTGCGGCAAAAATAAACATAATGATGATGATTAAATATTGCCATACATCTGGGAAATATTTTACAATAGCTTCTTTCCAATTCATTGAGTAAAAATAAGGATAAATGTCGAATAGTAAACGAAGCTTTGGTTTGGATATTTCCATCTAACTAGCATGCTAATATATGTCAATTTGACGTTTTTTATACGAACGAACACTTTAAATTATAACTTCGATTAAAAATTCGACCTATGAAGCACTCCGCACCTAAAGAATCAGAAGAAACTTTCATGAGCGACATGAGCAAAGAAATTTTCCCGCTCACACAAAAAGTTGAAGCAAGGTCCATTTCAGACAACATTTTAGGGTTCATACAAATAGCACATCCTGACTTTACGGACAATAGTAATATGTCGCTGAGTGAATTAAGTGCCTGCCGTGTACAGTTCATTGCCTACAAGTTAAAAGGACAAATGGGGGAACTTTCCTCCTTGGAGAAAATGGTGATTGATACGATATCGAATGAAACTCAAATCAGTAATTTAGCAATCACTCAGGATAATACTCCTCTTACAGTCGGGCAACGCATGGCCGATAAAGTGGCGAGTTTTGGTGGCAGCTGGACCTTTATTTCCTCCTTTGGGTTTTTTCTATTTGTTTGGATCGTTATAAATGCGACACTTTTAATGAATAAAGGTTTTGACCCATACCCATACATACTTCTTAATCTAATTTTATCCTGCATTGCTGCGTTGCAAGCGCCCATTATTATGATGAGTCAAAATCGACAAGAAGAGAAAGACCGTGAACGTTCGAAAATGGATTACATGATTAACTTGAAGTCTGAATTAGAAATCCGAACGTTGCATGAAAAAATCGATCACTTAATCATACACCAACAGCGTGACTTATTTGAAATTCAACAAGTTCAAATTGAAATGATGAAAGACATTATGGTAAGTATTAATTCAAGCAATAAACAGTAATTATTGTTTGATCAATTCCTTGGTATACACGCGTTGATTTGTTGTGATGCGAACCAAATACGAACCTGCATTCATCGCACTTAAGTCCAAAAAGGATTCTGCAAAGAAAGCCGTTGCATTCATTTTCTCACTGATTAAACGTCTTCCTGATAAATCATACACCTCAATGGATGCATCATTATTGACGGACCCACTTACTTCAATGGTTGTCAAGCCAGTTGTTGGGTTAGGGAAAACTGCGATCTCATGTGCCAATTCTTCTTCCTTGATTCCTAATGTGAATCCTACTGAAAAATCATAACGGTGATAATTTCCGAAATCTGGCGGGAAGAATTCAATGTAAGAACCTCCTACTTGTCTCAATCGCATTTGTCCCGTTGTCTCACCTTCTACTTGACTAGAGTACCAAAATCCAAGTCCATCGCTATCGGAATCTTCTACAATAATCGAATAACATCCAGGAGCTAAGTTAAAGGTATCCTTGTATTGCGTTTGATTCGTTAATACATCGCGTTGAAAGAGAATGTTTCCTGCATGATCGATTAATCGGTATTTATTTTCACTTGCTTTGTTATTCGTTGTCAACCAAATATAAAATGCTCCATCAATACGTTCAGGGGCATCAAATTTGACAGATTTCAAGCTATTTTGATTGTACTCATCTTCGCCAATAATTCCATTCACATCTGCAACCCAAGCGGTAAATGTTTGATTACTGTATAAATCGGTCCACCAATCGATGTTATCTACAGGCAACTCAATCACCACCTCTTCTAAAAATCCAAGATTTCCAGTCCAATCATAAACGATGTTATCTCCGTAAGTTATCCAAGCAAAAATGCGGCAAGAGGTCAATGGTTGAGCTCCGGTATTTTTCAGCACCACACGTGGATTCTGACAGGTCGGATTCCATTTACTGTAATATTCCCAGTTATTTGGATTTAACACATCCGAAATAGACGCATCGTTTTGAAAGTTTGGAGCAGAATAAGAGATTAAATCATAAGCTGCAATGTAATTTCCACCGGCTTGTCCTGGGTCATTTCCTGGCACCGCATTAATCGCATAATCCAATTTCACCGTATCACCTGGGCTAACGTATGGAGTTAATTCAAATTCATGTTCTTTGACACGGTCTCCCGGACACCACCCCTCTCTGGCATATGGCCAAGTTCCACCTTGTCCAATATTTGGGTTGTCTCCGCAATCCGTTGATTGCCAAATATTCCAATTAAAACGTGAAATACCATCCACTTTGATTTGGTGGTCATTCGCTACCCATTCACAACACGCGCCATCCCCAACTTGTCCGTGTCCCGACATTCTTGTTTTAATTTTAAACGTCTGAGAGGTATCGGAAAGCACAATCGGTTTTTCCTGTAACACCACGTCATTTGCCATTTGCGCGAAATTATACGATTTAAAGTCACTCCAAATTGGTTGACGCGCATGAACATCACGAGGGGGAATCCCTTTAATGAAAGCAAATTTTAAATCAATCAATTCTTGTGTGTTGTGTGCCGCTAAATCAACGAGTCCCTTCAAGTACATCTGATAATCCGTGACATCGTATTTCCACGTAAATCCATTTGGGCCGAGATCGAATTGGATGCCGTAAGGAGTGATGTAACGAGCAATTTCCACATCATGAATGATTTCATAAGGAGGATTGAAACAAATAATTGGATTGTTTAAAAGGGATACCGAAGTTTGAACAGGTATCGTGTTGAGAATGTGTCCAACGTAATCATACACATGGATTTCTCCCTCAGGTAGTCCAATATAACTATTAACGATATCAAAATGACGAAAAAGTGGTGCTTGTTCAAAGACAATAATCGGTTCAATTTTTTTCAATTGATTTGTATAGGCTGTATCAACAGGCGTAACTAATTGACCTTGACCGAATGAAAATTTAGGAATAAGATTCTCAGTTGTCACACCTACCAAAGGCAGTTCATTGAATTGAATCATATTGAATTCAGAGGGCATGAGATCGTATTGATTTAAAGATTTATCCACGGCATAATTGACATTATCAAAGTCATAATACACTTTCAAATTCGACCAATTTGGGTGGGATGCATCAATTTTATGTTCAAAGTTTGCTTGAATGGTGGACTGGGATAAGGCCGAATTAAATACTCTAAATTCATCAATACTTCCTTTCCATTTAATAGACTGGTCTTTACTCGCCCCTAGAATGAAGCGATGGATATAACCTATTGAACGCGTCAAACCAGTTCCCGAATGCCACAATGCCCCATTCTTATATATGAACATTTCACCCGTACTTTGTTTTTTTACAAAAGCCCAATGGTTCCAAACGGAATCTATTTCATTCGTGGACATAGCCTTGTTAATACGGTCAAAACCTGTTTGATTTCCTGCATCCCAATAAAGGTTATTATTACTCCACGGCATGTGAATGTTCAAAACACGATTTCCGAGTGTGTCATATGCTTCAAGAAAACTCGTATTAGATCCAGCCACTCCATTTCCTTTGGCCCAAAATTCAATAGTCACTTCATCACCCATGACTTCATCGGAATATTCCAGCATGGTATAATTACTACCATTAAATGTTAAACAACCATTTTTTCCCTGATAAGCAATTGCCTTGTTTCCAGAAACTGAAACACTTTCAAAATTCAAGGAAGTTGCATTTGGAAAGTCATTTTCAAAGGAATATTCTACAATCAAATTAGACATTCCATCCCAACTAAATGGTTGGTAAAAAACAAATTCGTTGGAACCAAGTACTAAGGGTGTTTGACTATTAGGGATCCCTCTTGAACTATTGTAAACCTCCGTAAATCCATCCGAATGAAATGCAAATAAGTCTTGATCTAATGTCGATTTTAAGCGAATTACAGGAAAATACACATTGCCATTCGAACCTAAATTTTGAATGAACAATCGCAAAGATTGTAAATCTCCTGATTGTACATTTGCTGCAATTAATTGTTGGAGGGTGATTAACTGTTGAAACCTACCTCCCTTTTCGTCCGTTTTGAATGGCCAATTCGCTGTTGTATTGGAAACTTCTGGATTTGAATAAGTTAATGCATTCGCATTGCGGTGAAATTCCTGTCGTTGATAGGTGTCCGCTTCATTGAATGGAATTGGTTTGTAATTAATGGTGTTTGGTGAAGCCCAGTTTGATAAATAACGACTAGAATTGTTAACAATTGAGTCAAAATTCCCTGTATGATCAAAAACACGTGTATAAGTCAAATAATCCCATTCTCCACAATCGTATTGATCCCAGGAAGTGAGGGGACTACATTTCAATTTGTAATACATCATTACTTTTTCGAAACGCATTGTATCTATTTCTGATGGGAATTGAAACAAAGATCTGCGAGCGGTGATAGAATCAAAGGTAAAGGTCTGTACCCAGGTTGTATCTTGAGCAATGGACTGAAATCCTAGAGTTAAAAGCGAAAGGAATAGAAATAATTTACGCATAGGTTTTGATTTGAGAGTCCTAAAATACGCATAAGTCGGCAAGTAAAAAAATCTTAAATTTCGATGGACTCCCTGGGATTTAATACGAGAATTTCTTGGTTGTTTGAAAAAGTACGCTTGGACAAAGCTGCAACAATTCCTATTTGAATTTTCGCTTCATCATGCGTCGAAATTATGGTAGAGGCTTGCAATTTATGAGCCAAGTCCTTTGCCTTTTGCCACCCTAAATTTACGGTTCCTCCTAAGTAAAATGGAAGTTCGTAGGTTGTGGTAGTTGTGAGTAAAACACTTGCTTCCTTCTTTTGAACAATTTTTCTTGTCCCATGAGGCGCATAGCACATCGACGATTTACCATCAGAAATTAAATAGGCATGATGGACAAGGTCAAAAAGACCGGTTTTTGAAATTTTTTCTATCTGAAAAGGAGATTCTGAAAGAGCGATGAACTGTTTGAAATGCTTCCATTTTTGCATTTTTCGTTGGATAACAGGCAAGCAAACAACAGGGATTTCGGAAGATAATTTCATCAATGTTTCCTGATCACAATGATCTGTGAAGGGATGAGAGATGAAAATTAAATCCGGACGAGGTATTTCGAAAACTTCAGGCTGTTTATCCAAATGGAATTGAGTGGAAAACCGCGGGTGAACATCCACTTGGCTTTCAGAGAACCATGGGTCCACTAAGACCTTCAGCCCATTTATTTCCCAGAGCCACGAACTATCCGCATTCAACTTGGTGATTTTCATGAAGTCTAATTCATGAACATCTTAATCGACAGGCTTAATTTCTCCTTAATTTCGGTACGGTCAACAATAAAATCGAGGAATCCATGCTCTAATAAAAACTCAGAAGTTTGGAATCCATCTGGCAAATCGCGTCCAATGGTTTCTTTCACTACACGAGGTCCAGCAAACGCGATTAACGCACCTGGCTCAGCAATATTGATATCGCCCAACATCGCAAAAGAGGCAGTCACACCACCCGTTGTTGGATCTGTTAAGTAAGAGATGTAAGGCAACTTAGCTTCGGACAATTGTCCAAGTTTACCAGAAACTTTCGCCATTTGCATCAAGGAATAACCAGCCTCCATCATTCTTGCTCCTCCGGATTTAGAGATGATCATAAAAGCCGCATTGGTTTTGATGGCTTCATCGATTCCACGAACAATTTTTTCTCCCATAACGGAACCCATAGATCCTCCAATGAATTGAAAATCCATAGCTGAAACAACTAATTTTTGTCCGTTGATCGTGCCTTTCGCCGTTCGAACGGCATCTTTTAATCCAGTTGCTTTTTGTGTCGCAGAAACACGGTCTACGTATTTTTTTGTATCCGTAAATTCAAGTGGATCACCCGATGTTAAATCTGCGGCGATTTCGGTGTATTTCCCGTCGTCGAAAATCAATTGGAAATATTCTTCAGAACCAATTCGTTCATGATGTGAACAACGATCGCATACGTAATTGTTGTGCGCGAGGTCATCACTGGTAAACAATGTTTTACAGTTTGAACAACGTACCCAAAGTCCTTCAGGGACTTCTAGTTTATCACTAGTTGCTGTTGTAATTCCTTCTTTACTTCGCTTAAACCAAGACATTTCCTTCAATTTAAAGTGTGTTAATATTGTTTAAATCCTCAAATGATTGAGTAAGGCGTTTGATAAATGTCAATTCACCTTCTCGCATCCATTTTCTTGGATCGTAGTATTTTTTGTTCGGGATGTCATCCCCATCAGGATTCCCAATCTGCGTACGAAGATAATTCATTTTTTCTGCAACGTAATCACGAACACCTTCTGTGAAGGCAAATTGCAAGTCCGTATCGATGTTCATTTTCACTACACCATAGCCGATTGCTTCACGAATTTCCTCTACTGTTGAACCTGATCCACCATGAAAAACGAAATCAATTGGATTTGGTCCAGTCTGGTATTTCTCTTGAATAAATTCTTGTGAATTTTTCAAAATAATGGGCGTCAATTGAACATTCCCTGGTTTGTACACCCCGTGAACATTTCCAAAAGCTGCCGCAATGGTAAACCTTGGACTAATTTTCATCAACTCCTCGTATGCGTATGCCACCTCTTCTGGCTGTGTGTATAATTTGGAATTATCGACATCTGAATTATCCACTCCATCTTCCTCTCCACCGGTAATACCTAGCTCGATTTCTAGCGTCATCCCCATTTTGGACATGCGTTCTAAATAACTTTTACAGATGTCTAGATTTTCGACCAATGATTCTTCACTTAAATCAATCATGTGAGAACTATAAAGCGGCTTACCCGTTTCTTTAAAAAACGCTTCACCGGCATCTAAAAGTCCATCAATCCAAGGTAGTAAATTCTTTGCACAATGATCGGTATGTAAGATCACGGTAGCTCCATAAGCTTCAGCCAAAGCATGTACATGCTTTGCTCCTGCTACTCCACCTAGAATAGCCGCTTTCTCATTTTCATTTGAAAGTGCTTTTCCAGCAAAATAGAGACATCCTCCGTTCGAAAACTGAATGATCGCAGGTGCATTTAACTTTGCAGCTGCTTCCATCACACCGTTAACCGTGCTTGAACTAGTAACATTCACCGCTGGAAGGGCAAAGCCTTTTTCTTTGGCTAGCTGAAAGATTGCTTGAACCTCATCTCCTGATGCTACTCCTGACTTAATTAATTTATTCATGTTGTTGTTGATTGATGAGGCAAAAGTAGTAAAATTAGGACAAATGCTCTTGAAATTTTCTCGCAGGTCTAACAGTAAATGATCCTAGTCACATCGACATCTACATACTACCACAAAAAATAAAACGATTCAAACAATAAAGGTTGAATCTGAACGTTATTGAGGAAACATTTAACAAGCCTATGGTTCAAAAAAATTACTCCGAAACGTTAGTGAAAAATGAAGTGAAGTTACAACCTTCTAGTGCTGCTCTATATTTTATCTTAAGTTACAGCAAATCTTTGGAAGTGAAAAAACTTAAAAACCACAAAGTCTTCATTTGCAAAAACTAAATAAAAGCCCTGACGATGCTGTTAGGGCTTTTTTATGCTTTCAATTTTAAATCGATGATTTTTTGGATTAAGTCAAAAGGCAATTCTTTTGTCAATGGGAACTGAATAGATCCTTTGGCAAAAGTATATCCTTTCAATTCCTCACTCAATTCTTTGACAGGCCCTGCTCCTGGATAGAATCCAATGTGCTTCGCATAACCAGCATAATGTATGAAATTCTTTCCGTTCAGTTTGAACGTTGGTATTCCGTAATTCTTCGTTTCCTCCAATCCCTCAACGGAATTCATTAGAAAGGAACGAAGCGCTAACAGTTTCTCCTGCGTATCCTTTGGAAAGGATTGAATATGTGCCTCTACTTCCGGATGCATGCTTCTACTCTTCGCAATAGGATTTGAATTGATTCAATATCGCTTGCCATCCCTGCTCCTGCAATTCCAAGGTATTTTCCGTTTCTGGGTAAAAACGTTCTGTCACATGAGTAGATGAACCTAAGTCCGAAAACTCAACTTCCCATTTGCGTCCATCAGCTAAAGTAATTGCTAAGAACTCCTGATCTTCAACGGCATCATAGGTTCCTTGAAAGTCAAATCCAGCGGAGCCGTCTACCGCTTCCATGCGATAAGAAAAGGCGCCACCTTTTCGTAAATCGATGTCTGCGGACGGACAACACCAAGACTCATGTGCGAAATTCCACTTTGTCACGTGTTCACTTGTTGTCCATTTCTCCCAAACTTTGTCGATAGGCGCTTCAATCATTGCTTCTACTTCAATCCATTCTTGTTCCATAAAACAAAGATAGGAAAAGTGTGAATTCATTTGACACATCACGATATTCGTTACATTTGTCGAAGATGGACTTTCAACTTGTATCCGACTTTCAGCCAACCGGTGATCAACCGGAAGCAATTCGACAATTAGTCGCCGGATTAGCTGCCGGTGTTACAGACCAAACGTTACTTGGAGTAACGGGAAGCGGAAAAACGTTTACAATTGCGAACGTCGTTCAACAAATTCAACGTCCAACTTTAGTTCTCTCGCACAACAAAACATTAGCTGCTCAATTGTATGGGGAATTCAAGCAGTTTTTCCCGGAGAATTCCATCGAATATTTTGTTTCCTACTACGATTATTATCAGCCGGAAGCCTATTTACCGACAACCGGCGTTTACATTGAAAAGGATTTGCAAATCAACGATGAGATTGAAAAACTTCGTTTATCCGCCACCTCTGCCCTGCTATCTGGACGCAAGGATGTCCTAGTCGTAGCATCCGTTTCGTGTATTTACGGCATCGGAAATCCACAGGAATTCCGCGAAAGCATTTTACACTTGACTGTTGGACAATCCGTCGCAAGAAATAAATTCCTGTTTAGACTGGTCGAAAACTTGTACCAACGTGCCGGTGACAAATTTGAACGCGGCATGTTTCGTGCGATCGGAGAAACGGTGGACATCTTCCTAGCCTATGCTGATTATGCGATTCGAATTGGATTTTGGGGCGATGAAATCGAAACCATTTCTTCCATAGACCCAGAAACGAGCGAACGCATCGAAACCTTTAAGGAAATTGATATTTTTCCCGCCAATTTATTTGTATCGAGTCCAGACAATACGCGTCAAGCCATCGAACAAATCCAAGATGACCTTGTCGTTCAAGTTCAAAACTTTAAGGAAGATGGTAAATTAGAGGAGTCCAAACGACTCGATGAACGCGTGAACTACGACCTCGAAATGATCCGTGAACTAGGCTACTGCTCTGGAATTGAAAATTACTCACGGTATTTCGATCGTCGTCAACCGGGTGAACGTCCGTTCTGCTTACTCGATTATTTCCCAGACGATTTTCTCCTTGTAATCGACGAAAGCCATGTGACACTTCCACAAGTACGTGGGATGTATGCGGGAGATCGCGCACGAAAAACCAATTTGATCGACTACGGATTTCGACTGCAAGCAGCGATCGACAACCGTCCACTGAAGTTTGAAGAATTCGAGGGATTCCTGAACAATACGATTTATGTTTCGGCAACGCCTGCTGACTACGAAATGCAACGCTCTGAAGGAATCATGGTACAGCAGTTAATTCGTCCAACAGGACTTCTAGACCCAATCATTGAGGTGCATCCGTCCAAGCATCAAATTGACCATTTAATGGCAGCAATTCAAGAACGAATCGCTGTAAAAGAACGTATTCTCGTGACAACACTGACCAAAAGAATGGCGGAGGAATTACAGAAATACTTAGACAAACTCGGAATCCTTTGCCGCTATATTCACAGTGAAATCGATACGATTGAACGCGTTGAAATTCTTCGACAGTTAAGACTTGGAGATTTTGATGTCCTGATCGGAGTAAACTTACTACGTGAAGGACTTGACCTTCCAGAGGTTTCGTTGGTCGCGATTTTGGATGCCGACAAAGAAGGATTCCTTCGAAATGAACGTTCATTGGTACAAACCGTTGGACGCGCCGCGAGAAATGTCAATGGAAAAGTACTGATGTACGCCGACAAAATGACGGAGTCCATGCGAAGAACGATTTCCGAAACGGAACGAAGAAGAGCGATGCAAATCGCTTATAACCTCGAACATGGACTAGTTCCAACTGCCTTGAATAAATCCAAAGAGAAAATCATGGAGTCCACAAAGGTTGCCGATGGGGATACTGCCGGTCGACAGTTAAAGTATACGCAGGCCGCTCAGGCACAATTGGCGGCGGAACCTGTTCAGAAGTATTTGAATCCAAAAGAACTCGAAGCGAGATTGAAAGCAACGAGAAAAGCCATGGAAAAAGCAGCGAAGGAACTTGATTTCATTGAAGCAGCGCGTTTCCGAGACCAATTAAAAGAACTCGAAACTCAATTAAAAAAATAAGTATGACACGTTTACAACAATTTCAAAAAATTGCCATTGCTGAAGGATTCTCTTGGATTGGACTCATCATCACGATGGTCTTGAAGTACCAATTCGAGATGATTTGGCCAAATAAAATTGTGGGATGGATTCACGGAATTTTGTTCATTGCTTTTTGCATCTACCTAGCGATTTTTTTCTTTTCAAAACAATTTTCATTTGGGAAAGCACTGATATTGTTTATCGCCGCTTTCGTTCCATTTGGAACATTTTGGGCAGAGAAAAAATACCTAAGAAGCCAGGGGTAACCTTTTTCTGAACATCTGCGTAAAGCAATTCAAAACGAATGGATTATGAAATGGATTAAACGATTATTCTTACTGATTCTAGTATTAATTACAGCGGTTTTAACTATTGGTATTTTCGCTCCGAAAAAATTCAAATTAGAACGCAGTGTGGAAGTTTCATTGCCAAAAGATAGTGTCTACAACTACCTCAAGTACTTGAAAAATCAAGATCAATTCAGTGTTTGGTCAAGGCAAGATCCCAAAATGAAAAAAACGTATACGGGGACAGATGGCACCATTGGATTCGTTTCCGCATGGGAAAGTAAGGATGAAAAGGTGGGGACTGGATCCATGGAAATCGTCAAATTAACACCAGGAGAAAGAATTGACATGCACATACGCTTCAAAGTTCCCTTTGAAAATGAAGACGATGCTTACTTTGAAACAAGTAGTATTAATACAGAGAAAACACGTGTAATTTGGGGATTTAAAGGAAACTCGCCTTACCCGTGGAATGCAATTACCTACCTTTTGAACATGAATGAGATGATTGGGAAAGATCTCGACGGTGGACTCAAAAAATTAAAATCCGTGCTAGAAAAATAAGATTGATTACTTTTGTTTAAAATTGAAGATACATGGCAAATAACTTACTAAAAGGAAAACGAGGAATTATTTTTGGTGCATTGAACGACCAATCCATCGCATGGAAAGTCGCTCAGAGAGCACACGAAGAGGGAGCAACATTCGTGTTGACAAACGCTCCAATCGCAATGCGAATGGGTGAAATCAATACATTAGCAGCTGAAACTGGAAGTCAAGTTATTCCAGCTGATGCAACAAGCATTGAAGATTTAACGAACCTTGTAACACAAGCTCAAGAAATCCTTGGTGGTAAAATCGACTTCGTTTTGCATTCTATTGGCATGTCTC
The DNA here is from genome assembly GCA_903860985.1 of uncultured Flavobacteriales bacterium. Taxonomy (GTDB): domain Bacteria; phylum Bacteroidota; class Bacteroidia; order Flavobacteriales_D; family Crocinitomicaceae; genus UBA952. The sequence goes on along the minus strand of CAIOSO010000119.1, from coordinate 3,592 downwards.
CAAACGTACGTAAAGGAAAACATTACACGGAAAATGATTACAATTACTACAATCAGTCCATGGATGTTTCTGCGATCTCTTTACACAAGACTTTAGCAACACTTTACAAACAAGATGCTATGAACGAATGGGGATCTGTGATCGCCCTTTCTTACATCGCAGCACAACGTATTTTCCCTGACTATAACGATATGGCTGATGCGAAATCTTTGTTGGAGTCCATCGCTCGTTCATTTGGATACCACTACGGAATCGCGAAAAAAGTACGCGTAAATACGATTTCTCAATCTCCAACGGTTACAACTGCTGGACAAGGAATCAAAGGATTTAAAGAATTTATTAACTTCTCAGAACAAATGTCACCACTAGGAAATGCATCTGCAGTAGCATGTGCTGACTATTGTGTAACGATGTTCTCAGACTTAACAAGATACGTTACGATGCAGAATTTATTCCACGATGGTGGATTCTCCAATACGGGGGTGACGCAACAAGTCATTGAAAAATTTGGTGAGTAATCAGATTTATGATCATATTAAAAAGCCCAGACAAATAAATCGTCCGGGCTTTTTTATGCCTTAAACTTTCGGAGGATTAATCCTCCTTCCAGTTTTCTTTTGATTTTGTGTACGGAATAGCTACTGCGTCCAACTTCGTTTGAAGAACTTGAACACGTTTGATGACCTCATCCAATTTCACGCGAAGTTCTGCATATTCTACTTCAACAATCGTTTTGTTTGCTTTGTGTGTATTACTCACACCTGCCGTATTGTCGTACAGTTGGTATTCCACCATTCCTAAACGCGACTGAATACTTGGCGCAACTTCAAATTCATGAGCAGCACGAACGCCGTCTCCATTCATTAATATGTTGCAATCGTACATCAGCGTTTTCAATTCTTTGATTTCTTTCAACAACGACATATCCGTGTTTGGATATAACATCAATGCTTTCTCCATTAAATCGATTTCATCTTTTGTTTCATCCATCAATCTATTTGCACCAGAAACCTTGCGATTTAATTCCGCTACTTCAGATCTGAACGCTGCCAATTCTTGTGGATTTTTCGCTACCAACGTTTGGTTATTCAATGCTTTGACTTCGAAAGCAGTTTTAGCAATTAGTTCTTCCACCGTTCCATTTTTTACCAATGATACGCTTACGTAATAGGTACCCGGAGCAACCAAGAATCCATTACCACCTGAACCAATTGGATTCGTTGCGTTCGATCTTAGATTCCATACGGTGCGTGATATTCCTTTTGCTGGACTTCCCGACATGCGACGAACTTCTTTACCTGAAGCATCCGAAATAATCCAAATAATCTTTGCTGCATCTTCTAATTGTTCCTTACGCAATTCATCAAAGGACGGATATGCAACATCTTTTTTGTCTTTCTCTAAAGCTTGCTCTTTTTCCTGACGCGTGTCCTTCAATGTTTTGTATTCGTCTTTTAAATGCAAGGTAAACACTGCTCCAAAAGATGGATTCTCTGATGCCCACATGTTGTGTCCTTGGAATCCTGTTCCATCTAAACCGAGAGGATCAGCAGGCACGTACGAAAGTGCATCTTTCACAGGGAACAAATGTGCTTTCTTGTCCAAATTGACTTTGGACAATGAACGCAACGGCGTGTAGTTGTCCAAAACATAGAACCCACGTCCAAACGTTGCTGCCACTAAATCGTTCTCGCGTTTTTGGATATCTAAGTCATACACGGCAACGGTTGGCAATCCAGCCAATTTCGTCCAGTTTGCTCCTCCATCATTCGTGAAAAATGCTCCGAACTCCGTTCCAACGAACATTAAATTCGGATCGACATGGTCTTGTTTCAAACAGTATGAATTTCCTCGAACTGGTAAATTGGAGGTAATGTTTACCCACGTTTTTCCTTTGTCCGCAGAACGTAAAACATACGGTTTGAAATCTCCAGATCGCTGTGGATTAAATACCGCATACACCGTGTTTTCTTCGTGTAATGATGCCGTCAGCATATTCACACGCGCATTCACCGGAACTCCTGGGAATGTTGCGTATTTACTCCATGTTTGACCATCATTTTCGGATACTTGAATTAATCCATCATCTGTTCCAACATATAACAATCCTTTTTTCTTCGGTGACTCATCTAATGCAACAATGTTACCGTAAATAGTAGTGGATGCATTTTTCATCACTGCGTCAATGGTCCAAACTTGGTCCATCACTTCGATTTCATTGCGGTCAATTTGCTGCGTTAAATCCGGAGAAATCGTTTGCCAGTCGTCCCCACGATTATTGGACTTAAACAATTTATTCGCCGCGAAATACAAGGTAGATGCGTCGTGTGTAGAAACAATTAACGGTGAATCCCAATTCCAACGATAAGCAGCCTCACCTTTTCCGGACATTGGTTGAATCGGAACTTTTTCACCTGAAGCACGGTCGTAACGTACAATCCACCCATATTGTGCTTGCGCATAGGTAATATTTGGATTGGACCAATCTGTTGCAGATTCAAATCCATCACCACCATTCGTAATGAACCAATCTGAATTCAATATTCCAGCGGCATTGTTCGTTGCAGCTGGACCTCCCATAGAATTATTGTCTTGAGTCCCGCCATAGATATTGTAGAACGGCGTCGCGTTGTCTGTTACTGCTTTGTAGAACTGAATAATCGGCAAATTCGCGTAATATTTCCATTCTTTCGCATGTGTATATGTCTCGTACAATCCACCATCACAACCAACAAGCCAGTGATCGGTGTTGTTTGGATCGATCCAAATAGCGTGATTATCCACGTGTTTGTTCGTTTCTCCCGTTGGTTTAAACGTTTTTCCACCATCTTCTGTATGATGCATGTACGTATCCATCGCGAACACTTTGTTTTTATTTGATGGGTCACACATGATTTCTTGGTAATAGTTACCACTTGTATTGAAATCACTTTGTTTGCTCCAATTTTCTCCTTTATTCGTTGAACGGTAAACTCCCGCTTTTCCATAACGCGCTTCAACAATCGCGTAAACATAGTTCGGATCAACTGGTGAAACAGCTAGTCCAACGCGTCCCATATCCCCTTTCGGCAATCCTGCGTTGATTGGACGCCAAGTTAATCCACCATCCGTTGACTTGTATACCATCGATTCTGGTCCACCGCCGATGTAGGTCCACTCATGTCTTCTGCGCTGGTGCGCCGCTGCATATAGAATGTTTGGATTCGAAGGATCAATCGCAATTTCTGAAATTCCCGTATTATCCGAAACAAACAAGGTTCTTGTCCATGTTTTTCCTCCGTCAGTAGTTTTATACACGCCACGCTCACCGCCACTACTCCATAACGGACCGTAAGCAGAAACCCAGACAGTATTTTCGTCCGTTGGATGTATGATGATGTTCCCGATGTGTTCTGATGTCTTTAATCCCATGTTGGTGAACGACTTACCACCATCCATGGACTTATAAACTCCATCACCGTAAGCAACCGATCGTTGATTATTGTTTTCACCCGTTCCAACCCAAACAGTATTTGGATTCGAAGGAGCTAACTCCACACAGGCAATCGAATAGGAACCATATCCATCAAAAATGGGAGAAAAGGTAATTCCG
>CAIOSO010000118.1 GCA_903860985.1 uncultured Flavobacteriales bacterium | reverse complement strand
CATAAAAAAAGCGGTGATCAACACCGCTTTTTTTTATTTTTTGAAGGCGCTCATGCCTTTCATCAAGAACGCTTTGTAGGTTTTAATGTCAGGCGTATAACCAATTGCTTCGGTCAGGTCATTTCCTTCACTGTCAACTACGACGTAGAGTGGTTGTTGGAAACTTCCATATTTTTCCATTTCTAAGTCTGCCCATTTGTTTCCAACCGTTTTGATTTTTCCACTTAATTTGGAAACACGTACTTCATTCGCTGGTAATGGTGTGCGGTCGTCGACGTATAAGGAAACAATCACAAATTGTTTTTGCAACAGTGGACGAATTTCGTCGTTGGTCCAAACAGTAGATTCGGTTTTACGACAGTTTTGACAGGCATAACCGGTGAAATCTAGTAGAATCGGTAAGTTCTTTTTCTTCGCGTATTCTTGTCCAACGGTTAAGTCATGGAACACCAAAATCGAACCATCTCCAACTGGATGCATGTCCGCAGCGTATTGAACAGAAATGGAATCCGTTCCAAGCCCTGTCTCTAATCCACCATTTACCCAACGGAAGTTATCCTCTGAATGTGTTCGCGGAGGAGCAATTCCATCAATCAAGGTCAATGGCGCTCCAAACATTCCCGTAAACAAATATACAGAGAACGTTAACGCAACTAAAGCAAACATAAATCGTGGAACACCTAATTTCTCCACTGGTGAATCATGAGAGAAACGTATTTTTCCAAGAAGGTAAATTCCCATGGTAAGGAATAAAACAAACCAAATCGCTACGAACCACTCACGTGTCAATAGGTCCCAATGGTACGCTAAATCTACGGAGGATAAGAATTTCAATGCTAACGCTAACTCGGCTAATCCAAGAACCACTTTCACGGAATTCAACCATCCACCTGATTGCGGTAAGGAATTCAACCATCCTGGGAAAATTGCGAAGATGGTGAACGGAATCGCTAAGGCAAGGGAGAATCCGGTCATTCCAATCGCTGGAGTTAAGTAGGATCCAGAAGTTGACGCTTCCACTAATAAGGTTCCAATGATTGGTCCTGTACAAGAGAAGGAAACCAATCCCAAGGTAAAGGCCATGAAGAAAATGCCAATGTAGCCACCGCGATCAGCTTGTTTGTCCATTTTATTCACCCATGAATTTGGCAATTGAATTTCAAAGGCACCTAGGAAAGAGAAGGCGAACAACACGAAAATACCGAAGAAGATGAGGTTCATCCAAAGATTCGTCGATAAATCATTTAAGCCCAATGGACCCATTGCTGCTGTGAAGATTAAGCCAAATGTTACGTAGATTAATACGATGGACGTACCGTAAACCAAGGCTTTGAAAATTCCTTCTTTACGTGTTTTGGATTGTTTCGTGAAGAACGTCACCGTCATTGGAATCATCGGGAACATACACGGAGTGATCAAGGCTACGAGTCCAGCAAGGAAACCAGCGATGAAAATTACCAAATTGGAGTCCTTTTCTTTTTTCTTCTTATTGTCCTGTTTGCTTGGCTCCATCTGCGTTTTGGCTCCACTTGTTGTGTCCCCAGCAGTCGCTACCACTTCACTTGTGTCTGCAGTCGTAACGGTTGTGTTTTCATTTGGTGTGAAGCCACTTAATTTTACTTTTCCTTCGGTATCAAATGGACCAACACATCCATCTGCGTTACATAATTGGAAGAAATTAATTTCGAAGTCAAGCGCGAATTCATCTTTCGTCAACACTTCAATTTGTTGCTTGAAAATCGCTTTCTTCTCGAAATAATACGATGTCCCTAAATCATCCACGTGTTTAATGGGTTTCCCTAAATCAAAGGGTTTTCCGACAAGCTTGTATTTTGGAGACTTTTTTAAATTGAACTCAGGAACTAGTCCTGTTCCATCGGCATCCGCTGGATTGTGTTTTAAAGAGAAAATATGAAATCCTTCAATGATGGTTCCTTTGAATACAATGTTTGCATGAGACTCATCGATTTTGTCTACGGAATAATTCCATTTGATGTAATCGTTCATCATACCTTGTCCATGGACAAATGATAAACTGAAAAGGAAACTGAAAAAGAAAAATAGGTTTTTCATGTTAATTGATTTCTAAAGTAAATGGCACTGAAATAGGAGGGAGGCATTTGGTGTCGTCGCAAATCATGTATTGCATTTCACCTTTTAAAGTCCCTGGTTTTTTTACGTTGATTTGTTGTTCGGCAGCATAATGCAACTCAAACAAATAAACGGTTGATTCAAAGTTCTTGTCGAAAATTTCGTGAGGAACAGTTCCTTCTACTGCAGTACCGACAATTTTATAGTTTTTGGATGCTTCAATCACCATTTTTGTGGGGATTGGACCCGCATTCTCGTCCGTTTTTTGCGAATATAAATGCCAACCAGGTTCAATCTCTCCGGTGGCTATGACCGTACTTGATTTCGCGTTGTACTTGAATGTCCATTTCACATGATTTTGAGCATACATCATGGATGTAAAGGACATCAATAGCACTAAAAGGAGGCTTTTCATTTTCATTGGATGATTTCTGAGTTTTCGAAATTACGAAACTTTCGGGACATACGCGAGTAACAATTGTTACCGAATCACCAAGCTAAGCGTGCTTGTGCGCTTATGGACTGATCTGCACGAACTCCACTTTCGAAGAGAAATTTTCCCGCCATGGCAATCATCGCAGCATTATCGGTACAATAGGAGAATTTGGGAATCGAAACTTTCCATCCGTCTTCCATTTTCGCACTCAAACGTTTGCGAAGTTCACTGTTTGCGGAAACACCACCGGCAATCACCACGCATTGAATGCCCGTTTCTTTGACAGCTTTTTCGATTTTATCCAACAAAATACTGACAATGCTGTTTTGAATCGATGCGCAAAGGTCATTCAAATGTGTTTCTTTAAACTTTTCGTCTAATTTCACCTGGTCGCGAATGGTATATAAAAAGGACGTTTTTAGTCCACTGAAACTAAAGTTCAATCCTTCGATGCGCGGTTTGGAAAATTGAAACGCTTGGGCGTTGCCCAATTGTGCGTATTTGTCGATTAAAGGTCCTCCCGGATATGGAAGATCTAGCATTTTTGCTGCTTTGTCAAACGCTTCTCCTGCCGCATCATCAATGGTATTTCCAAGGACTTCCATCTGAAGTGGATTGTCCACACGAACAATTTGCGTGTGTCCACCGGAAACGGTTAAACATAAAAACGGAAAACTTGGTTTCATTTCACTGGCATCATCGATGAAATGCGCCAAAATATGGGCTTTCATGTGGTGAACGGGAACCAAAGGTTTGTTGGTTGCCAGCGCCAATGCTTTGGCAAAAGACGTTCCAATGGTCAAGGAACCTAAAAGTCCGGGACCTTGTGTAAACGCAATCGCATCGACGTCCTCAAGTCCAATTCCAGCTTCTTTTAACGCAGCGGAAACAACTGGCACAATATTTTCTTGATGGGCCCTCGAAGCGAGTTCTGGAACAACGCCTCCAAAGAGCTCATGCACTGCCTGACCAGCGATTATATTGGATAAAATCTCATTTCCACGAAGAACCGCCGCTGAGGTATCGTCACAAGAAGATTCAATGCCAAGTATAATCGTGTCTTTCACTGCTAAAAGATTATTAAATTTGTAATGCTAATGGCAAAGGTACTTAAATTCTTGGGTCGCATATTCGGTATTGCAGTGGAATGGCTTTTGCTGTCCGTGCTGCTCCTTGCCTTTATTGTTCGTTTCCCAAGTGTACAATCCTTTTTTGCCCGACAAGCAACCAGTTTTCTATCATCCGAACTTCATACAACGGTAAAAGTTGATCAACTAGAAATCGTTTTCCTGAATAAAATTGCATTAAAAGGATTGATGATCAAGGATTTGCAAAAGGACACCTTGATATCCGTCGATGAGCTTTTAGTGACACTGGATGAATTGAAAATCTTCAAAAATGAATTTGTTCTGGATCAAGTTTCATTGAAGAAAGGAAAGATCAATGTCCAACGAGATAAAATATCGGGTGACTACAATTATGCTTTTCTTCAAGATTATTTCGGGAGTACAGAAAAGTCGACTTCCAAACCGAAACCCATAAAACTAGACTTGAATCGTGTTTCTTTGCGCGATTTTCACATTAAATACGATGATAATCGAAAATATACGATGCCGTATGGAGTAGATTATAATCATTTGGAGTTAAAAAATGTGCAGTTCTTGGCCAGTCATTTTAAGATTCGCGGAAATGATGTCGCGTTTCAACTAGATCGGTTGAAATTTAAGGAGCGAGCGGGAATTCAGATCAATCAACTTTCGGCACATGTGTCCATTCTGGAGAAAGGCTTGCACTTGCGAAATTTCAACATCAAAACAGCGAAAACGAACATTCATTTTCCAAAGTTCAATTTCGACTTTAAGGATTGGAGCGCCTTTAATTCCTTTGATGATGAAGTGATTTTCGATGCGTTCCTAGCACCAAGTACCATCAATTTAGCCGACATCAGTTATTTCGCTCCAGATTTAAAAGGGATGAGTGATCGAATTGCGCTTTCAGGCAGCGTTTCTGAGCGACTTCGAAACCTGACATTGACAGATTTACACCTCAGATTTGGACGCAGTTCCTACCTGAAAGGAAATCTTGTGCTTCCCGATTTTCGCTTGGGAGACAAAGGGAAACTCAATGAATTTGTGCGTTCTGCCTATATTTCTGTTCAGGATTTAGCGCGATTAAAGATGCCGGAAGGAGTTGCTTCGATTGATTTAGGTTCCACTGTTAACTTAGTTGATTTTGCCAAAATCAAGAACCTTCAAATCAATGGAAACCTTTCGCGCATTCAACTTCAGCTGAAAGAAGCGCAAACAGCAATTGGAACTGTTGGATTAGAAAGTCCCATGCGTTTGGAATTTAAATCGGACGGAGTAGCATTGAGTCCTGTTCAAGCTGATTCAACGTTTATTCATGTTCAATCGTTGGACCTCGCCAAATTAACCGATGTCTCCGATTTGGGACTGACAAATGGCTTCGTTCGCTTTGACGGATTCTTTGCCAATGATGGAGATTATGAATTGAAGAACATGTCGGCGGAGTTAAGTCGTTTGGACTACCTCGGCTATGCGTACACGAATCTCCAGTTGACAGATGGACAAATTGTCGATGAGCAATTTAAATCCACCTTGCAAATTAAAGATCCAAACTTAGACTTGGATTATTCCGGTACGATTTCACTAAACGATATCCCGCATTACAAAGTAGAATTAGCGATTCATTCAAGTGACTTGAAAAACCTAAACCTTTCGGATGCAGAAGAATCACACTTGACAACGACTTTAAATGCAACAATCAACGGGACGAGTTTTGACGAGTTAACAGGATTGTTAAATGCGAGTACCCTTTCTTACGAAGAAGCGGGAAATAAAATGGAGTTAAATCATTCCAACCTCATTTTTGATCGTCAAAACAATTCGGATTTCATCAACTTGCAAAGTGGATTATTGGGTGCCCGAATTCAAGGAAAGATAGATTACAAAACGGTGGTGGATGATTTCCTTCAAAGTCTTTCGATGGTATTCCCATCCCTAGGAGTGACGAAAAACCTGAAAGAGAACAGTCGGGCTTATAGCGACTTTACGTATCAGTTTCAAGTCAATGAAATCAATGATTTCCTAAAGATATTTGTACCTGGATTGACCATTACAAGTGGAACGGTTTTAAGTGGTTCGTTCAAATCCATGGAGGATTTGCTCGTTGCTAAGCTGAAAAGTAAAGAAATTCGTTTTGATGATTTGCGAATGAACACCATCGACATGAATCAATCGATTACTTCTTCCGGTATCGGTGGAAATTTAGCCATTGCTGAATTGAATTACGATGATTCGCTTTCCTTTAAGGGTGTGGAGTTTTTGAACGAAGGAAAAAACGGAATCCTAGAATCTTCTTTGATTTGGGATAAACAGTCCAACGATTATTCGTCGATCAAATGGACGACCACCATCCTGGAAGATGATCAAATTAACTTTGTGTTGCAGCCTTCGTTTTTCTCCATCAATGGATTCAAATGGGAAATTGAAAACGAATCGGACATCACCCTCGCCAATAACGATTTAAGCATCCAAGATTTTCGCTTGTCACGCGGCGGACAATTAATCAAGATTGCGGGATGCCTCACGAAAAACGACCAAGATAAACTCCATTACCAAGTCACCCAACTGAATTTGGAAGAGTTAAGTCACATGTTTGGCACCGATCAAGTGTTTGGCGGATCCTTCTCTGGATGGGGTGATGTCTCAAATCCATACACCAACTTTAACTTCAGTTGCGATGCACGTTTAGAGAATTTCTCCATCGATGGGGAAGAGGTAGGGACCGTTTCCGTGCTTACGGATTGGAACGAAAAACGCGAAAGTATTTTCATGCAAGGCGAATTGAAATACCGAGGACTGCGTACCTTCGATTTCAATGGATTGTATGCGGTTAAGAAAAATGAGCTTGATCTTAAATTGAAATTCGATCAAACCGACATCAAATTTGCGAATGCTTTCCTCGATCCAGAAGTAGTGAAAGACATTCAAGGGAAAATTAACGGAAACATTCAAGTAAAAGGAAGTCCGGATAAACCTGAATTAAGCGGAAAATTACGACTGTTGAATGGTGGAGCACAAGTCGAGCTTCTCGGTGTAAAATACCGCACGGAAGGAATCATTGATGTCAAAGAAGAATCCTTTGAAATCACCAATATTCCGTTATACGACGAGGCCGGTAACGTTTCCTACATCATCGGAACCATTAACCACAGTAATTTTAGTGATTGGAACTTTGATTTGCAATTTAACATGGAGGATGACATTCGGAAAATAAACCCGTTGACGAAGAGAAATGCTGAGATTGAACAATTCATGGTATTAAATACGAAATACAAAGAAGGAGACATTTATTATGGAAAAGCGTTTGCTCGTGGAATGGTGAATATTTCCGGTACAGAAAGTGATTTGGAAGTGTTTGTAGATTTAGAGACAAAGAAAAATACCGAAATCGTCTTCCCAATGTATGGCGCCTCGGAAATCGAACAAGAAGAAGACTTCATCCATTTCATCAACAAATCTCAACTTCAACAACAGATAGAGCAGCGTATAGATTTCACGGGAATAAATTTGGATTTGAATTTCAAAATCACCCAAGATGCTCAAATGAAGTTGATTTTTAACGAGCAAATCGATGATGAGATTATCGCGCGAGGAGATGGAGAAATGAACATCAAATTGGATCAATTAGATCAATTGACCATGACGGGAAAATATAGCATTGCTTCAGGAAGTAAATACAACTTTGCCATGGGATCCATCAAGCAGTTGTTTATGATTGAAAGTGGCTCTGTTATAGAATGGACCGGTGATCCGTATGATGCTTTAATTGATGTCAATACGGTGGCAACGAAAAAAGCATCCATCTTGGAATTAAGTCCGGAATTAGCGGATAAGTCATTGGTGAATCAAGACATATATTGCTACCTGCGTTTAACAGACAAATTGCTTTCTCCTCAAATCTCTTTTGATATTAAAGCTCCGCGAGCTCCAGAGACAGGAAGAGCACTGATCGATCGAGTACTTGCCGATTCAGATGAGAAAAATCGTCAGTTTTTCTCTTTGCTGTTGGTGAGTAAATTCCAGCCCTTAAAAGGAAATATTTCAGCGGGTGGGTCAGCGGCTTTAGACTTAATCGAATCACAAATTAATGCAGCATTGAGCAACCTCTCCGAAAATTATAAATTGAATTTGGATGTAGGTTCTGACGTTACGCAAGGAGAAACAAGTGTCGCCATCGGAATGAATAAAGGAATTTTGAATGATCGCTTGGTTATTTCAGGAAGTTTTGGTGTGGAAAACCGAGCCTCTATTAGTGACGCAAGCGGGGCTAAAAGTGTTCAGAATTCAGTCATTGGTGATGTTTCCGTGGAATATAAGATCAAAGATAATTTCCGCGTTCGGGCATTCAACCAATCAAACAATGCCACAGTTAAACAAAATTCAGGTCCATTCACACAAGGTGTAGGAATCTCATACCGCGAAGAATTTAATCATTGGAGTGAATTGCAATTCATTCAGAAGGCAGCTTACCTACTAAATGGAAAAAGAGAAGGTGAAAAACCCATGAATAAAAGAAAAAGACAAGCCGTTACGGTTCCGAATAATGAAATAACAACTCCGGAATCCGTAGAGAAAACAAAAAAGAAAATATGAAAAAAGTACTCGTAGCAAATCGTGGTGAAATCGCCAGAAGGGTTCTTCGAACCTTGAAAAAAATGAACATTCAAAGTGTTGCTATTTTTTCCGATGCCGATGTCAATGCACCACATGTCATGGAGGCGGATGAAGCCGTTTATGTTGGGAAAAGTCCTTCGGCTGAAAGTTATTTGCAACAAGATTTAATTTTGAAAATCTGCAAGGACCTCGGTGTTGATGGAATTCATCCAGGCTATGGTTTCCTTTCAGAAAATGCCGGTTTCGCACGCAAAGTGAAGGACGCTGGAATGAAATTAATTGGTCCCTCACCTGAATCGATGGAATTAATGGGGGATAAGTTAAGTGCGAAACAAGCCGTAAAAGAGTACAACGTGCCCTTAGTTCCAGGTGTAGATGAAGCGATTTCCGATATTCCAGCGGCAAAACGCATCGCTGCTGAAGTTGGATATCCAATCCTCATCAAAGCTTCCGCTGGTGGAGGTGGAAAAGGAATGCGACTTGTCTACGAAGAAAGTGAATTCGAAGAACAAATGATTCTGGCTCAAAATGAAGCACGCTCATCATTTGGCGATGATGCGGTATTCATTGAGAAATTTGTGAATCAACCGCGTCACATTGAAATCCAAGTGTTTGCCGATCAACATGGAAATGCTGTGCATCTT
>CAIOSO010000117.1 GCA_903860985.1 uncultured Flavobacteriales bacterium | reverse complement strand
TTTATTTTTTATAGCCCACTTTTTCTCTTGGTGCTGGATTGATTTTAGCCTGATCTTTTTGCAGTAAATACGTGAGCAATTGATCGATGTCCTTGAATTTTTGCTGGTGTTGTTTTTCAAGCGCTGTTAACTTCTCGGAAAGTTCCTGGTGCGTGAATGCCCATTAACGCATCATCACAAATGCGCGCATGATGGAAATGTTAATTTGGATGGCCAATTTACTTTTTAGTACACTTGATAGCATGGCTATTCCTTGCTCTGAAAATGCATAAACCTTAGCTCCACCGAAATATTTTAATGATGGTATCACATTTTGTGATACCAAGTTTTTCATTTCATCTAAACTAAGTTCAAACATAAAATCTTCGGGAAATCGATCGATGTTTCTGCGCACGGCTTGTTTTAATACACGCGTTTCTACTTCATACATTTTCGCTAATTCATAATCAAGAATGACGCGTTTTCCCCTGATTTCGTGAATGCTGTTTTTGATTGTTGTTAGTTCCATCTTTCTTTTTTTTTCTATTGAATTTAGTGAAAAATATCAATATGATTAAAATATCATCAAAATAAAAGATGAATATCTAATCATTTTAGTAACTTTGTTGGACCAACGATAGCACGCATTTACTTTAATCTTTTTGATCATGTCAGTATTGCGTTCGATTGTTCACATGGACCTAGACACGTTTTTTGTCTCCTGTGAACGTTTATTAGATAGTCGTTTAGTTGGAAAACCCATTTTGATTGGCGGGACAAGTGACCGAGGAGTGGTTGCTTCCTGTAGCTATGAGGCAAGGCAGTTTGGAATTCATTCCGCCATGCCGATGAAAATGGCGAGGGAAAGATGTCCGGAAGCCATTGTCATTAAGGGGAATACACAAACGTATAGTGGATACTCACGTGATGTAACTGAAATCATTCGCGAGGCTGTTCCCGTGTATGAGAAAATGTCCATCGATGAATTCTACATTGATTTCACGGGAATGGACCGCTTCTTCGGCACCTTTAAGTATGCGGGAGAACTGCGTCAGCGTATCCTGAAGGAAACGGGATTACCGATCTCCTTTGGCTTGTCGCAGAATAAAACAGTGTCCAAAATTGCCACCGGTGAAGCAAAACCGAACAATCAAATTCACGTCGACTACGGGACGGAACGCGATTTTTTGGCGCCCTTGTCCGTGAAGAAAATTCCGATGGTGGGAACCAAAACCTATCAAACCTTGTGTAATCTTGGCGTGCGGAAAATCAAAACAGTGCAGGAAATGCCGATGGAAATGATGGAAGGTGCGCTAGGAATGAATGGCGTGAGTATCTGGAAAAAAGCACAGGGAATCGATCATTCCGCCGTGGAACAATACAACGAACGGAAGTCCATATCCACCGAACGAACCTTCGATCAAGACACGATTGATGTCGTGAAGTTGAATGGAATCCTCGCTGCAATGGCGGAGAATTTAGCCTTTCAGTTGCGTAGGGGAATGAAGTTAACGGGCTGTGTGACGGTCAAAATTCGCTATTCGGACTTTCAAACGCAGACACTCCAAAAGCAAATTGCTTACACCGCAGCGGATCATGAGTTATTGCCCGTTGTGGCAGAGCTGTTTAAGCGCATTTACAACCGGCGTTTACTGGTTCGACTCATTGGTATTCGCTTTAGTTCCTTGGTTGCTGGACACCATCAGTTGAACTTGTTTGATAACGATGC